>NZ_JACDNT010000017.1 GCF_017656475.1 Archaeoglobus sp. | reverse complement strand
AAAGTATATCTTTTCTTCATCCAAGCTAAATCCGGCAGCTCCAGCGATCACTCCATTCTCCTTTATAAGGTGTGTAACCATAACACGCTCCTTGACTTCAATACCTCTCTCTTTGATCGGTCTGAGAAAAGGTTTGTGGCAAAGCGATGAATCAAAGAATCCCCATTTTTTGAGTTCTTCAGCCCTATCTTTTGAGTACATTGCGACCTGCCTTGTATATGCTCGGTTGTTTGAGCCCAATGCTGAGCGTGTAACGGCATCCACGTACTCATCCAGTGTGTAAGGACTTGTTTTCTCATCGAAAACAAAAAATCCCTTCGCAAACGGTGTCTGTCCAGAACACCCCAGACGCCCTTTGGAAACCATCAGAACCTTCGCACCTGCGTCGTGAGCCTTTACAGCAGCGAACAACCCTGCCATACCGCCACCAATTACCAAGACGTCGGTTGTGACGAACTCCTCTGTGAACTTATCTTCATCAATATCCGACTCGTTTTCAATGAACGGCTCGCGGCTAAACCACCTGAATGCATAACCCATTGCAGCTATACCAGCAGTGGCTCCAGCTATGGTAAGGAACTGTCTTCTACTGATTTTGAATCTCGAATCCTCCACTTATCTCCCCTCCTAATATCAGAAATGTATGTCCTGACAATCGTCACATACCCTCCAGCCATCAAAACCAGGTATAAAGCTTTCATCACTAAGTTCGAATGCCTTCCCAGAAGTAAAACGTGGTATCCCAATATAGTTAGAGAAACAATGGCCAGAACACCGTGAAACGTCCTCCACTTAATGTAATTTTTGAAAACTTTTCTCCGATATGCAGAAGTTACTGCCATTGTCAAGATAGCAGCCCACCCACAAATTCCCAACAAAACAGCTGGATTGTTGTAGGTAGAGATAATCTCCCAAAAAGCTGTTATTGGCTTAACTCCCCCTTCAAATTGTCTCGGCAAAACTACCAAGAATGGATGGATCAGCAGAATACTAACTGAAAGGTAACCGATTAACTTATGCACTCTCACGATATCACTCATTCTGCCTTTTCCATCTATAAACCTGAACCCTCTTGTAAGGTAGAACTGGTTGATCATTAGGATGAATGATATGATTGTCAGCAACGAAATGGTCTCTTTCAAAGCATTTCGCCTCGGAAAATCTCCCAGCAAGTAGATCATCAGAGCAACAAAAACAAATAGAAATCTTCTCCATAGGAAACCGTATTTTTCCACAAGCTTTTTCATAGACCTCATTTCCACATCATCCCCACGAAACGATTACCGGGAGTGATTTTTCGGGAGTGATTGTTATTGCATCGACCGGACAGTACAGCCTGCACAGGTGGCAAATTTGACAGTCCTCTGGATACTTTACGATGGCTTTTCCGCTTTTTGGATCAAGCCGGAAGACATCTGTGGGACAGACTTTCACACAAGTGCCGCATCCGATGCAACCGTTTATTTGCTCCACAACCACCCTCCTCTCACCTCCGCGGTGCAAATTTTGAGGATTTGGTTTATAAGTAGGAAGAAATGAAAATGTGCATCTTTGATCCATTTTGTTTATAAACACCTGTCCAAAATTAACAGCATGCCACCACCCAAGCCATTGCCGCCAACAGAGTTTATCGCTTTTGAAGCCCTTTACTTTTCGGTAATCTTCTTGCTCTGTTTCATCCTCTATTACAAACTGAGAGAGGTTTACAAGATCACTGACTACAAAGGATTCTATTTTTTTTCAAACACCTTCCTCTTTCTCGGTGTCGCATACTTTCTCAGGTCTGTGACCTTCCTACTGTTTACTTCAGGAGTTTTGTTGGATGAATTAAGCTTTGAGGGAGTTAGAGGATTAATGCTGTTCAGCGTTGCCTTTCTCGCTTATTCGGGATCCGTAGCTATCCTCTACAACATCTACAGCCTGCTGTGGAGGTGGCTGGAGAAGATTCCGAGTGAGGCTCTAATCCACATCATTGCAGTGCTTATAGCCCTAATATCTATAATCGCAAGGTCACCACTCGCATTCGTAACATCTCAGCTTATCCTTACCCTCTTTTTGCTGATGGCAATATTCATCAACTACAGACATTACAAGTTCGACGGGAAGGTGAAGAGAGCCTACCCGCTCTACATCCTTCTGTTCGTCTTCTGGCTGCTCAATCTTTCATTAGCATTGCTCCTCCTCCCTATTGAATGGAGGTTCACAATCTACGGACTCTCCGTGGCAGTACTTCTCGTAATTGCGTACAGAGTTCTTAAAAAGCTCTGAGGTGGTAAAATGACGCGGAGAGACAGACTTGAGATCATCCACGACATCCTCTCAATAATAAGGAAGCATGGAAATTCGATTCTGCCCACTCCACTCCTGCGGTACTCCAATCTATCAACGCAGAACTTCAACCGGTACATGAGCGAGTTAATTGAGAAGGGGCTTGTGAGAGAAATTCAGGATGAAAATGGAAGGAGATACTACACTCTCACCGACAAGGGCTTCAAATTCCTTGAGAAGTACCAAAAAATAAGGGAGTTTATTGAGGAGTTCGGGCTTTGAGAAGTTTTAAACTGACCTTACGAGTCTAACGAAGTTACAGATTCTCACAACATCGCCCTGCGGGCCGCGTCCATATAGGTAATCTTCTGGATCTCCTGTTTTTGGGTCTGATCTCTGAGCGCCTGCCCCATGGACGTTGAAGAGCTTGTAATCACCACTGGGTGTCTGCATCCATCCAAGGGCTTTTCCAAAGGCTATATAGACTGCATTCTCCCCGCCATGCATGGAGGCGTGGGTTGTGCTCGTCCAGTAGTACGGATAGTCAACCTCTCCACCTTCGTTGATTATCGGTGTGATGTTGAATATCGGGTCTATTGCGGGCCCCCTCTTTGATGGGTCTACAGCATCGGGAGCGCGGGTGTAGTCCACTATCGACTGAAGCTCCTTCGCGTTTGGCAGTCTCCAGTCGCTGTAGCCGAGGTAGTTCTGCTCATTCATTTTCTGAACGTATGCCAAAGCTTCCTCCCACGTCATGCAGTAGCCGCTGTCGTCCTTGGCCCACATGAGGCCTGTAGCTCTGTCAGTTATTGTGCCGTCGCCGTTGTCAACGAAGTCGTTCTTCCCGTAGTCTGGGTTGCCCCTCACAAACAGGACGTAGAACTTTTTGGTTGCGGGATAGCCCTTAATCCTGCCGTCCGCAAAGTTAACGCCGAAAACGGCCTCCTGGCCGTTCATTACCCTGCCCACGTACTTCGTCGAGGAAAGGAACTGGGCATCTATTATCCTCTCTCCAGCGTTGATATCCCCGTAGGCGAACTCAAAGTAATCCGTGTTTATGAACGGCACGAACTTCTCTCCGCTCCCCTCGCTGTACCCGCTCGGATCAATGCCGCTGAACTGGATGAGGGAGTAGAGCTCTTTTATCGAGGGCAGGCGCCAGTCATCGTAGCCGAGATACTTTTCTTCGTTCAGCTTCTTCACGAAAGCAAGGGCTTCCTCGTATGTCATCTTGTCGTCGTAGTTAATTATACCATCTCCGTTCCAGTCCGGAGTTTTGGTCCACATCAGCCCTGTGTTGAGGTCAGTAACTGTTCCATCACTGTTATCGACGTAACTTGGCTGATATCCTCGATACTGCGCGTCCTGGCCGTAGAAGGGCTCCCCCGGATTGGGACAGGAAATCTCTCCGAAGTTGTCGTAGCACTTCTCCTGAGCGGTATCGACTATCCTGTAAGGTATTTTTATGGACTCAGGCTCACTCTCCGTGTCACTACCATGGTTTTCGATGTTTGCTTCTTTATTCTCCAACGTTATTTCTTTAGAGGTGTTTTCGATTTTTACTAAGTGGTAGCCTATCACTCCTGCAAGCACCAACAACGCAATTGCAAAGACCATTTTCCTCATTTCAGGTAGTTGAATCTTTGAGATATGTAAGCGAAGAGAAAAAGAAGTGTACATTTAAAATCTATCATTGGTGTTATGGGGATACTTGTAGTTTTTTGCAGGAATTCTGTCGTGCTCTCCTTTCTGCTTTTGTAAGTTTAAGATGTCTTTAAAGTTTGGCTGATTGCCGAGAGATAGTATCTAAATCGATCAGTAGGATGAAGAGTCCAAGTGCTAGTAGCATCCTTGGTGCGCTCCAAAAAATTGAAAATCTTTTAATAGTATAAAATGTCAAATCATAGCATGCCAACTGACTCTGCCTTGCAGGCTTTGGCTATACTGAGGGACGCGGGACAGTTCAAGTGGTACGTCATAACTCTGCTTCTGGTTGTGATTTATGTCTATGCGGTAGAGCTGGAAAAGAAGAACTACAGAGCTGTCCTCGCAGGCCTCGCCTTCTGGGGAATGGACTGGTTTAACGAGATATGGAATGCCTTGGTTTTCCACTTCACGAACTACGCTGCGGTGTGGATGGCTCTTGGAAGTACTGCCTACCTCATCCTGATTGGCTTAAACATCGAGATTTCGATGATGTTCGCAATCATGGGCGTTGCTGCGACCAAACTTCTTCCGGAAGACAAAAACGCCAGAGTCCTTGGAATCCCTAACAGGCTTTTCTACGCTATTGTGCTTTCTGCAGCCTGCGTGTTTGTTGAAGTTATTCTTAATGCTGCTGGAGTTCTCGTCTGGGAGTATCCCTGGTGGAACGCCGGAATGCCCATTCTTATTTTCCTGATCGGTTACCTCCCGTTCTTCCTTGTGGCTTACTGGGTTTACGACATGGATTCGACGAGAAAACAGGCCATGACGGCTAGTGCAATACTGTCTTTCGATGCCGCACTGCTTGTAATCTTTGGCGGGATTCTCGGATGGATTTAATTATTAAGCCATCCTACATTTTTTGAAGCATGAAGGTAAAAGAGGTCATATTTGCTGGCAGATCGAATGTGGGGAAGTCAACTTTATTCTCATCTCTGCTAAAAGTTGAAGTGAGAAGGGGAAAGAAGCCCGGAACAACGATCAAACCCAACTCTTTCCAGTTTGGGAAGGTGATTTTCACCGATCTGCCGGGATTCGGTTACGTAAGCGGTTATAAGAGGAGTTTCAGTGAGAAAGTTAAGGACTTTGTTGTGGAGTACATTGAAACAAATGCCAGAAGAATAGTTGCCTCTGTGGAGGTAATCGACGCAAGCTCCTTCCTTGAAATCGCCGAGAGGTGGGAGAAGAGAGGTTACATCCCGGTCGAGATAGAGATGTTTGAGTTTCTTAACGAAGTCACTCCGAAAGTTTTCCTTGCAGCCAACAAGATGGATAAGGTTGATGATCCCTCAGTCCTCAATCAAATCGCCGAGAAACTCGGAATGCAGCCGCCTTGGGAGAACTGGAAGCACGTCATTTATCCGGTCTGTGCTAAAAAAGGCGAGGTTTCAACCCTCAAACGGGATTTGAAGCAGTATCTTCTATCTCTCAACCTTAAAGATGCGGCCAAAGCGTTCCGATAGTGTCAGAGGGGAGGAGGCAAGAGTTACAATGGCAAGAGTCAGCATCATGTTCTGGTAGCTCAGAAATCCTGCCATGTAGCCAGCTAAAGTCGTTCCCACAAAAATCCCTGCATTGAGAACGGTGTTGGCCACACCCATCGCATAGCCCCTGTTTTCGTAGTCTGACGCAGCAGCGAAAACTGCTGTGTTGACAATCCCGTTTCCAGCACCGCAGAGCAGAGAGGCGAGGAAAATGAAGGGCAAATCTGGCTTTGTAGCTGAAAAAAGCCCGATTGCGGTGACAGCCATCCCGAAGACCGCAACCAAACCTCTTCCGGCCATATCTGCCAGTATTCCTGCGGGTATTCGTATTAAGGCGGAGAAGAAGAAAAGCACAGCCACAAGTATTCCAGCCTGCTGTGGTGAGAGTCCCATATCCGGAGCGTAGTATGGAATTGCGAAAAGAGCGAGAGAGGAAGATGTCGCCGTTCCTACAAACATGACGGCATAAAATGAAGCCAACTCTTTCGGAAAGATGAGCTTGGGTCTTGCCATATCTTTGGGTTTGCAACTATCTCTAACTCCGACAAGCAGAGAAAGAGCCAGTAGTGAGAAGAGCAGGGCCAAAATGAATGCAGATTTCATTCCATGCAAATCCGAAACGAGTCCTCCTGCAAGTGGCCCGGCAAAGAAGCCAAGCATGAGTGCGGTCTGCAACCTTCCTATGGCCTCACCTCTTCTCTTCTCTTCCGAGATGTCCGCTACCAGAGCGTTCAATGACGGGACGTAGAGAGCGCTTCCCAAGCCGTGAAGAGTTCTCGAAAAAACGAGGAGCAAAGCGGTGTTGGATTGCAGATACAGGAATGAAGCAAAAACGCTCGTTAAAGCCCCACCAACCAAAAAACGCCTTCTCCCATACAGTTCACTGAGGAAGCCAAAGGGGGTCATGGCTAAAGCTGGAACGAGAGCAAAAACTCCTGCTGCGATTGCCGACAAAAGAACAGAAGCTCCGAGGGATGATGCGTAAGAGGGGATTATAGGAATAACGCAGCTAAGTGCGGCGTATGCGAAGAATCCAGAAAGTATAAGTCTTAGCATTACACCAAGTCTTTCTGTATGTATTTAAAGTTAGGGCTTTGTAGTTAATTGTAGAAAATTATAAATATTTTGCCACCAAATATTTTTGATGAGTTCAATTCTTGCAGTTGATGTTGGAACGACCTCCATCAAGGCTGGCGTAATTAATACCAAAAATTTCGAAGCAGAGCTTACTGAGTCAACAAAGGCTGTTGTGGAGTATCCCAAAAAGCACTGGGCCGAGAAGAATCCCGACAAGCTTTGGAACAGCATTGTTGAGGTTTGCAGACCTCTAGCGGAAAAGGTGAATCCTGACGCCATCGTTTTCGGAGCGCACATGGCTGGTGTTGTTCCGGTTGATGAAGAAGGCAACGCGCTGAGGAACATAATAACGTGGCTTGATGAAAGGGCCGCAGGTCTGCCAGAGGACATATGGAAGGGGCTGGTTAAGATTCAGGGGTACTCTCTGACAAAGCTCATAAAGTTCCTTCGCCTTACAGGTGGAGCGCCATCAAGGACAGGGAAGGATCCAATCTCCAAAATTGTCTGGATAAGGGAGAACGAGCCTGACGTTTTCAACAAAACCTACAAGATGCTTGATGTAAGGGGTTACATCGTCACGAGGGCAACCGGAAGCTTTGTAACGTCTCCTGATGAAGCCCATTTGACCTGGCTTGCAGACACTCGCGGCGGGAAGGCGAGATGGTCGGAAAGCATTCTGAAAGATTACGATTTGCCGATATCGCTTTTCGCTGAGATAAAGAACTCCACAGAAATTGCAGGTTACCTACGCCCGGAGGTGAGGAAAGAACTTGGAGTTAGCGGAGAAGTTCCGGTAATGGTCGGCTCAGGAGATATCGCTGCAGCAGCCATCGGTTCTGGTGCTGCTAAGGATAACGAGTGTCACATTTATGTTGGAACGAGCGATTGGGTTGCCGCGCATATTCCAAGCAGAAAGACGGACATCTTCCACTTCATAGGGAGCCTTCTGAGCGCTATCCCGGAGAAGTACCTCCTCATTGCAGAGCAGGAAGTTGCGGCAGGAGCTTTGGAGTGGGCGATGAGGCTGGTGGGCATAGAGGGAGATTATGATCTGGTAAAGGAGCTTGTTGAGAAATCACCGCCTGGAAAGCTGATCTTCATGCCGTGGTTCTATGGTGAGAGGGCTCCGATTGACGATCCTTACGTCAGAGGCGGTCTGGTGAACGTTGGGCTTGACAGCGGTAGAGAGGAGGTGCTGAGGGCAATGATGGAAGGAGTTGCGCTAAACATCAAGTGGGTCTTTGGTTATGTCGAAAAGATGACCGCTCCGCAAGAGATGGTCAGTATAGTTGGAGGCGGAGCGCTTTTTGACATCTGGTGCCAGATCATAGCCAACGCCGTCAAAAGACCGCTGAAAAGGATAAAGCATCCTGAGCAGACCGGTTTGAGAGGTTTGGCGACAATGGCTGCTGTAGGGCTGGGAGAGGAGAGCTTTGAGAGCGCGGCAGCGAAGTTCGAGGTTGACAGAATATTCAAGCCAGTCGAGGAGGAGGCAAGAGTTTACGACAGGCTTTTCGAGTACTACAAGGAGCTGTACAGCAGGCTGAAAAAGGTTTACAGAAAGCTGAACTCAGCGGAATATTAGCTCGTTGATGACATACCTGAACACACTTTCGACGACTTCTGGCGGCATTGAGTGGATAAGCTCTGAAATCAGCTCGGAATCCTCGGGAAGTCCATCCTCTCCGAACTTGAGCTCTGAAAGGTCAAAGGCTGAAACGTCCGGATAGCTTCCCACGGTTTTGGGCAGCACTTCCTCCATATCTTTGATAAACTCATCAACCACCTCCGCATGGGCAGGGATAACTGAGAAGTGCAGGCTGCGCGGAAAGCCCAGTGCCTTAGAACCCGGCTGTGACTGTACATACCACCCTTTTTCAGCCATAAGCGTGCTCACCTTGAAGAGATTGTGTTTGTCTGAGCTGAAGGCCATAACCGCCCCCTCTGGCTTCCCTATTAAATCCAAGCTCAGCTCTCTAAGACCTTCAATCAACCTTTTCTTGGCGTAGAGCGTTTTCTCTGCAAGTCTGAGGTAGCCATCAAATCCAAGGTAGTTCATCACTGCCCATGTTGCAGCGAGTGTTCCAGCGGAGCGGGTTGAGAGTACGGCAGTATTAACGAGCGGATAACCCGGCCACGAGGCCATGACGAAAATCTGCCCTTCTCTCAGCTTTGCATTTCTGTAGAGAACCACGGAAGCACCTCTTGGAGACAGGCCGTACTTGTGGAAGTCAGCAGAGATGGAATGAACGCCCTCAACGCTGAAGTCAAAATCGGGAATTTTCTCTCCAAGCTCCCTGAAGAAGGGGAGGTGAAATCCACCGAGACAGGCATCGACGTGCAGCCAGACTTTTTGGTCATTGGCAACATCAGCAAGACTGCTAACGTCATCCACAACGCCAAAAGGATAGTTTGGTGCCGAGCCAACGATCATCGCAGTTTTCTCATTAACAAGCTCCTTTACGCTTTCAACATCAGCCCTCAGCTCATCATCGAGTTTTGCTCTTAAACACCTCATTCCCAAGTATTCTGCACTTTTCCAGAAAGCAGGATGGGCAGTTGCTGGTAAAACAACCTCAGGAACCACGTCTTTCCCCTTCTCCTTCCTGAACTTCTCCCTTGCAGCCTTCATGGCGAGCATTATGCTTTCTGTCCCTCCGTAGGTGAAGTTTCCCACAGTCTCTTCATCCCCGTGCAGTAGTGATGCCGTCATTCGCACAACTTCTTTCTCCATTCTCAGGAGGCTTGGGAAGCACGTGAAGTCGAGCATTGTCTTGTCCATGTACATAAGGTATGCCTTTCTTGCGAGTTCCACAACATCCTTCAGCCCGGCGTAGTAGATGTGCCCCCACATTCTCTTGCTGTGGGGGTCAAAGTCATTCTTCGCGAGATCATTGAGCTTTCTTATAACTTCTTCCGCATCGTTTCCTTCAGGAAAGTTCATGATTTAAGTTGAGTTGAATTCAAAAAATTTTACCTCAAAGCTTTTATTATGCTCACTCTTATTTAAATCAATGCCCACCGAAACGGAATCCATTGCCTTCGCACTGATAGCTTTTGGAGTCTACTGGGGAGTTGTTGAATGGCTTAGAAGAAGGGGCACTCTTGAGAGGCTTAACATAACTGCCTACGGCCCAATTTTGATGATCAGAACTAAGAAGGGGCTTGAGTTACTCGAAAAGCTTTCAAGGCCAAAAAGACTCTGGAGGCTTTTCGCTGACCTCGGCCTGCCGGCTGTTTTTGCCGGAATGGTTTTCATGTTCTCCTTAATTCTGATTGCCGATTACGTCATGCTCACCACTCCTCCTGAGCCATCGGAACTGACAAGCCCGAGAGCTGCTCTGCTTTTGCCCGGCGTTAACCCCTTCATCCCAATTGTCTGGGGGACGATAGGGCTTGTTGTCACTCTCATCGTCCACGAGTTCAGCCATGCTATCCTTTGCAGGGTTGAGGGTGTTACTGTAAAATCTTTGGGGATTATTCTCGCTTTTATCCCCATAGGCGGGTTTGCAGAACCTGAAGAGAGCGAAATAATGGACAAGGAGAGGACAAAAAGCTCTGCTAGAATCAGAATTTTCTCTGCTGGAGTTGTGAGCAACTTCGTTGTTGCATTTATTGCGTTTGCCCTCTTCTTCTCAATGGTCCCGTCAGTCCAGCCAGCACTAGTCGCTATAAACGACAGTGGGGTTGTGCAGGGGAGAATTGTTGAGGTTAACGGTGTTAAGGTTGCGGACATCGAAGATGTGAAGGCTGTTTTGCAGAACGCGGAGATTGCGGAAATAACTATTGAGAAAGACGGGGAACTGGAGAAGCTTAGCGTTCCGGCGGTGATGGGCGTAAAGGTGATAGGCCTATACTCTGAAAATGGCGAGAAATTCCCTGCGGAGCTTGCAGGGATGAAAGCGGGTATGCTGATAGTCAGGATAGACGATACGCCAATTACCGGTTACAGTGATTTTCAGAAGAAGATGCAGGAAACTAAACCTGACCAGAGAGTTAGTGTAGTTGTTTACGACAACGGAACCTTCAGAACTTTCAACGTGACGCTTGCGGGAAAAGGTGAGAAAGGATTTCTGGGGGTTTATGTCAGCACCTTTGACTCTATCGACGGTGTAAATGTCTTCTACTCCAAACCATTGCTCGACGAGTTAAAATCTGTGCCTGAGCTTGTCAAGTCCGTTGGAGGGTGGCTTTATCTCATCGCGATGCCTTTCAGATTTCAGGGCTTTACAGGGGCTTTTGAATCTCTCTTCATCGCCCCTCAGTGGGTTTTCTGGGCTCTCAACACGCTTTACTGGGTGGGGTGGATAAACTTCTACGTTGGACTCTTCAACTGTCTTCCGGCAATTCCACTTGATGGGGGGAGAGTTTTCCACGAAGTTTTCGCAAAACTGCTTGCGAGAAAGTATGGCGAGAGGGCTGAGGAAATTTCCATGAAAGTTGTCAAGTTCTTCGCGTTTATCGTCTTCTTTTCCATCCTTATGTCGATAACAATTCCCAACATCGAGGGGCTGATATGAAGTGCAAGAAGTGTGGAAGAAAAGCTGTTGTGAATTTAAAAGCCTACGGCATCTCTTTGTGTGAGAAATGCTATCCGGAGTTCTACAAAAACCTCGTCAAAAGGAGCATAAAGAGGTTCGGGATTCTCAATCAGGATGAGAGGGTGCTTGTGGCTGTTTCGGGTGGAAAAGACAGCTCCGCAATGGCTGCTGTGCTTAAAGAGCTTGGATATGATATTGAGCTGCTTTACATCGATTTGGGGATTGGTGAGTACTCGAAAGTCTCGGAGAAAGTTGTGAAGGATCTTTCGGAAAATCTCGATGCAAAGCTCAACGTTGTGAGGTTGAGAGACTACGGGTTTACAGTTGACGATGTTGCGAGGAGAATGAGGAGAAAAACCTGCTCTGCCTGTGGTACGGCGAAGAGGTACATCATGAATAGATTTGCGAGGGAGAATGGCTTCGAAGTCGTCGCTACTGGCCACACTGCTGAAGACATCGTTTCTTTCTACATCAAGAATGTTGCTGGAGGGGCAAAGGTTTGGGCGGAAAAGCTAATGCCGAGAAACGAGCCGTTTGATGAGAAGATTGTTGCGAGGGCAAAACCGCTCTTTGAGATGAGTGAGAAGGAGAACATGCTTTACGTTCTTATTGAGAACATCCCTTACACTCCGATGGAATGCCCCCACGCCCCCAAACCTGAGTGGAAGGAGATTGTTTATGAAATAGAGAGAAGAAAGCCGGGCTTCGTTAAGAACTTCGTTAGGGGGCTTGTGAGACCTGCAGAGGAGTTTGAGGAGACTAGATACTGCAAAATTTGCGGAGAGGTTGCGAGCGGGGAGATTTGTGCATTCTGCAGGTTGAAGGAAAAGCTCACAAGGTGATCACCTCTTGCAAATTTTAACGAAGTTTCTGTACAGCTCCACACCGTACTGGGAGTGATAAACCTCAGGGTGCCACTGCACGCCGTAAAGGGGCCTTTCTTTGTGTCTCATTGCCTCAATCTTGCAGATGTCTGACTCTGCGAGAACCTTGAAGTCTTCGGGAAGCTTTTTCACCTCGTCCATGTGGCTTGCCCACACCGTTATCTCCTTTGGAATTCCCTCAAAAAGCTCGTCGTCCTCGATAATTCTTACCTTGACCTCTGAGTAGCCGCCCATTGCCCCCTTCCCGACTTCACCGCCAAATACCTTCGCCATAAGCTGGTGTCCGAGGCAAATTCCTATCATCGGAATGTCAAGCTCCTTCAAATATAGCTCGCAGTTTCCAGTTTTGTCGAGAGATGGACCTCCGCCAATGACAAGTCCGTCCAAATCCCTGAGATCCTCGACTGGAGTTGTGTTCTCGATGAGCTTCGTTTCGACTCCCAAGTCCCTTAAGGTTCTGTGAATGAGGTGGTTGTACTGGCCGTAGTTGTAGACCACGTAAATTTTCATGGTTTCAGGTTGGTGAAGGAAAAATTAACTTTGTGCCCACTGGCACTGGTTGTTGATACATCCACAAAACATGCCGTATTTCTTAGCATCAAAGCACTCCTTCCACTCACAGGTTGTTACAATGTCCTCCTTAACTCCTGCACACACCTGTCCAGAGCAGCCGGCAACCTTGCAATCACTGTCAGTTCTACATTCCGCGTAAGTTGACCACCCGCAGAACTCTCCCTCTAAGGATTTGATTTCCTTAACCTCTCCGTTGAAGTCAGTGAACGTAACTTTGAAATCCTCCTCCTTAACACCTCTAATCTCAACAGTGCTCATGCAGTTGCACTTGCAGATTTCTCTATCGCTGTCTTTCTCGATTATCTTGTACTCATTTCCGGATTTCTCGACAACAATCTCATCGCTGCAGCAGTTCCTCATAATGTGTACTGTCAGAACGCCATCCGACAGCTCATAGCCTTCTACACCGTAAGGCACCTTCTGTGCTCCACAACCAGTAACGGAGTAGTTCAGCTCCTTCTCCTTCTTTCCCCAGTCGCTCTGAATGCACAAAGGCAGGGCTAATGCAAGCATTAACAGCAGAATGTACCGTTTCATGCTCAGAATACACGAAAAACATTATAAAACTAATTTTTCTGGAATAAAAAATAAATTGCGTAAATTAACCTCTCATCGCATTTATAACAGCATCAACGCTTGCCTCTACCGTTATAGGTTCTCCGCAAACCTTGACTACGGTTTCGGGGTCTTTCAGCAGATTGCCCGTCACAACACAGACTACCGTCTCGTCGGGATCAATCATCCCGTTGGCTGCGAGCTTTCTCAACCCCGCAACGCTTGCTGCTGAAGCAGGCTCCACGCCAATCCCTTCCTTCGCCGCCAGAAACTTCTGGGCTTCAATGATTTCAGCATCACTCACAATTTCAGCCATTCCGCCCGTGTCGTATATGGCCCTCAACGCCTTCTTCGCACTAACCGGATTTCCAATTCTTATCGCCGTTGCTATCGTTTCCGGATTCTCCACTGGAACTATGTCCTCTTTACCCTCCTTAAACGCCCTGTAAATCGGTGCAGCCCCTTCAGCCTGAATTCCGGTCATTTTCGGCATTGAGTCAGTCAACCCCAAATCTCTTAGCTCCCTGAATCCCTTGTAGATTGCAGAAATGTTTCCGGCATTGCCTACTGGTAGGACAACTCTGTCCGGAACTCCAATCTCGTCTGCAATCTCGTATGCTATCGTTTTCTGGCCCTCAGGCCTGAAGGGGTTGATGGAGTTCAGGAGATATATCGGCTCCCTGCTGCAAACCTCCCTAACAATTCTAAGAGCGTCATCGAAGTTTCCTTCGATTCCTATAACCCTGGCTCCATGCATTAGAGCCTGAGCGACCTTTCCCAGCGCAACCTTTCCTGCGGGAAGCAAAACGTAAGCTCTCAAACCGGCTTTGGCAGCGTACATCGCCATAGAGGCTGATGTGTTGCCGGTAGAGGCGCATGCAACAGCATTTCTGCCGAGCTCTATGGCTTTTGTAACTCCAACGGTCATCCCTCTGTCCTTGAAAGAACCTGAGGGGTTCAGTCCTTCGTGCTTCACATAAACTCTTCTCACTCCCACCTCCTTTTCAAGCCTTCCAGCCCTGTAAAGGGGGGTTCCACCTTCCTTCAGCGTTACGGGGTCTATCTTGACCGGGAGGAGGGAGCGATACTTCCAGACGGAGATGTTGTTTCCGTCAAGCTTGAAGTCAATATCAACGGCATTGAGGTCGATTTCAACCTCTAAAAGCCCTCCACACTCGCATGTATAGCGGTCATCGCCCCATTCTCTGCCACATTCAATGCATTTGAGAGAGTACATGCAGCAAGTAAATCACGCACTTTATAAATCTTCAAAATCACAGCATAACATGCTTGAAAATGTAAAAGTCGTTGAGGTTGCCGCCTTCTACCCGGGCCCGTTCTGCTGTCAGATTCTGAAAACTCTGGGGGCAGATGTTGTGAAGGTTGAACCTCCGGGTGGAGAGCCGGGGAGAATGCTCAATGCAGTGTTTGCTGCAATGAATCACGGCAAGCAGTTCCTGTTTCTCGACTTGAAAACAGAGGAGGGGCATGAAAAGTTCATGAAGCTCGTTGAGAGTGCTGATGTAGTGGTTGAGGGCTTCAGGCCTGGAGTGGCAAGAAAGCTGGGGATTGACTACGAAAGCGTGAAGAAGGTTAATGAGTCCATAATATACTGCTCCATTTCCGCATTCGGTCAGGAAAACAGGCTTTCACACCTCCCTGCGCACGATTTGAACTGCCTTGGACTGGGGGGTATACTTGAGATTTCGTCTATGGGGAGAGAGATGAGAGACCCTAACCTGCAGCTTGCTGATTTCTCATCAGCAGTCTATGCTGTCATCGCAATTCTTTCTGCCCTGATTGAAAGGGGAAGAACGGGAAAGGGGAGATACGTCGACATAAGCATGTTCCACTCCGCCCTGTATTCAGCTCCAATCCACACATCATCAATTCTAAACGGACTTGGGATCCTGCCAGCATTTTCGAGCAACCCTGCATACGGAATTTACAGGACGAAGGACGGTTTCATCACGCTGGGCATCATTGCGGAAGAACACTTCTGGAGGCGTTTGTGCCAGGCATTAAACCTCGACTTCAACTTCTCACTGGTGGAGAGCTTTTCGAGGTGTGATGAGGTCAGGAAAGCCATTGAGGAAAGGCTTGGGCAGATGAGCACGGAGGAAGCTGTAGAGCTGTTGCAAAGTGCAGACGTTCCGGCATTTGAAGTTATGAGCCTGAAAGAAGTTGAAAAAATCGAGGAGAGGGTTGGAGAGAAGCTTGTAGATGAAGTGGAGTGGGAAGGAAAGAAGATAAGGCTGGTTAAGCCACCCTTCAGGTGGTAGAATGGACATAATCGTTGGCGGGGGGAAGTATGGGGTTGAGGCTGCGAAGTTTCTGGAAAAGAAGGCTAGGAGCTATGTTGTCCTGGACAGAAATCCAGATTGTTTGGCTGTAAGGGAGCTAAACCTGCAGAAGGTGGAAAGTGTTGAGGGGATAAAGGAGGGAAGGTATTTTCTGGAAGGTGGCGTTGAGGTTCTTCCAGAGATGCTCAAACTTGAACCGGAGTACATTTTCCCGACTGCCCATCTTCATGTCGCGGCAGAGGCCGTTAGGGTTAAATTTAACCTCAAACCCTGGAATGACGTTGTGGACTGCATAATTGCAAATTTACCCGCGAGAGTTGTTGTTTCTGCTGGTAGAGGCAGTGTGGTCGTGAGCTACAACAGGGATGCAGACTGCTTGGAGAAGTGCTCAGCCCCTGATGTTTGTCCAGTCACAAAACTCAAAAAGCCCTGCCCGATGCATGATTTGGTTAAGTTTGCCTACCCTGATGCAATTGTTCTTATCAGCAGGCAGCTTGAACCCGGACTTGGGGCAATCGAGGGAAAAGACTTTGCCGAGTTGATGAGGCAGGCGGAAAAAAGGGAAAGAGTTGTTGTTGCAACCGCCTGCAGGTGTCATGGTGTGATCACAGCTCTCAGACGGGTTTGAACTTCTCCGCTATCTCTCTGTAGTGCTTGGGGAAGCGGGGTGAGAACATCAGGAAAGGTGAGGGTGGGTAGCTGATGTTCGCACCCCTCCCCGCATTTTCAAGCCCCTCTATGATTTTATCAGTCCAGCCGTAGGGCATGGCGAAGATCATCTCAGTCTCCTGAATTGCCGCAAAAACTCTGTCTCCCGCTCCCGGCACGGCAATTGCAACCTCTCCTTTGAGAGCGGGGAACAGCGCCTCGGCACACGAGGCAGTCTTTGCAGTCAGATTGGCTTTCACCGCCCCTCCAAAGTAGGTTGCGGACTGAATGAGCCTTCCTATTTGAGCGGGAGTTCCGAAGATGAGCACTGCCTCAGGCTCCTCCTTCATTTTGGTCATGTCTCCAAAAACGAAGCTCTTGTATTTCCCTTCGGGAAGTTTTTGCTCCGCAAACTCGCAATTCTCATCCTTTATCCACTCCGCAGCAACCAGTATATCCTTCAGACTCCCATCGTACTTCATAACACCGTAGAGAACTGTTGCCGGAGGGCAGGCAAAATCTTCTGCTTCAAGCAGAACTGTCCTGCCAATGTAGCGTGCAAATGCGATGGCCTGGCAGACTGCCATCTTTAACCCATAATTGGACGGCTTAAACGCCTTCTCTGGCTCATACTTCTCCTCGTAAAATCTCACACCGACTGGTGGTGTGCGTAGCTTCAGAAGTTCGATAATTTTCTTACTCTTCTCATTCCATTCCATGCACAGTCTTAATCTCACAATTTAAAATGTTTTTATGACATTTTGTTCACATATAGCAAATGTTATATATCCAAAACAAGACATAGCAATATGAAAAAGCTAGTCATAGCTCTAATGCTGGCTTCACTCATCGCAGGCTGCGTGCAAATGAGCGCAGAAGAAATAGCGAAGAAAATGCAGGAAAAGGAGGAGCAGATTGAGGATTTAAGGGCTGAGGTTCTTGCTGTAACTGAAAGTCCTCTTGGGGAGTTTAAGCAGAGTTACACTTACGTCTTCAAGAAACCCTATAAAATTTACATGGAAAGCGAGAACTTCATTACTGTGTCCAATGGCAGCGTAATGTGGAGCTACGACAAGATAAACAACAAGGTAATGGTGCTGGAAAGCAACTTCAGCAACCGCGAACCCATCAAGCTGGACTACACGGAGATAATCAAAGACTTGCTTGAGCGTTACGACGTGCAGCTTCTGGGGGAGGAGAAAGTTTCTGGAAGGGATTGCTACGTCCTGAATTTGAAGCCAAAGGGTGATGAGGGCAACGTGACCAAAATGTGGGTTGACAAGGAGTTCTGGTTCCCCGTAAAGATGGAGTACAAATTCGGGGAGTTTAGTATGTTCATCGAATACAGGAATCTTAGCTTCAACAATGGCATCGACGACAGCTTCTTCGAGTTTAAACCACCTGAAAGGTGCTGAGGTTGAAAAAATGCAAATAACGCTTCCAGAATATTACGATAGCGTTGAGGAAGCTCAGAAGCACGTGAACTTCACGATTCTTGTTCCATCATATACAGCAGGATACGAGCTTGAGAGTGTCAGCGTTTTGAAGAATAACGTCACACTTTCCTACCTGAAAGACGATAACTTCTTGGTAATTAGAGAGTCAACAGAGAAACCAAAGATTCCCGAAAATCTGGAAGAGGTTGAGGTTGGCGGTGAAAAGGCTTATTACGGCGAAATCTACGGCTATTCAGTCCTTTATCTGGAGAAAAACGGCGTTTGGGTGGAAATCAGTGGAAAGATTTCGAAAGAGGAGATATTACAAATTGCTGAATCTCTTGGCTAATTTTTCTATTTTAACCATTTTTAGCTTTCACAGCCCCCTCAACCATTCAGGCTTCAGCACCTCTGGATGTGCAATAGCATAATCGATTGCTTTCAGAAGCTTTTCTCTGTCCTCCGGCAGAGTGCCCTTCAAAGGCAGATAGTTGGATGCGTGGTTGCAGCGGAAAATCGTCTTAGCCTCAATCCTCTCAACCATCCACCTGAGTTCGAGCAGGTTTTCAAGCGCGTCAGGAAGCAGGAATTCCCCCCTCTTGATCTTCACGTAAAGAGGTGTGTTCGGAACCGGGATGTAGGTCAAAACACCCGTGTATTTCGGAGATACGCGGTTCAGGAGTCTTGCGGTGTTTCTCGCATTTTCATAACTCCTCTCTTTTCCACCTATCCCCGTCAGTACTGTCACGGACAGGTCAAAACCGCATTCGTGAGCTTTGTTACATGCCTCTGCAATCTCGTCGGAAGTTACGCCTTTTCTTATTTTTTCAAGTATTTCATCATCCCCGCTCTCAATTCCGACGTAGAGCAGCTTAATCCCCGCATTTCTGATTTTTTTGAGCTCCTCCTTACTCTTTTCGAGAATATCCTGAGGTGTAGCGTAGCAGCTTATTCTTTCGAGGTTGAACAGCCTGTTTGCGTATTCGGCAACATCGAGCAGGTAATCTGTATCTGCGGTAAGAGCATTACCGTCGGCAAGAAACACTCTTCTTACGTTTCCGTAAATCTCCTTTGCGAGTCTGAAGTCCTCCTTAACTTCTTCAATATCCCTCACTCTGAACTTTTTCATCTTGTACATCCCGCAAAACGTGCATTTGTTCCACGAACATCCTATCGTTGCTTGGACAATAAGGCTGAAAGCCTCGCTTGGCGGTCTGAAGACTGGTTCCTCGTATCTCATTGCTTAAACTTCGAAACTCTGCTATTAACTGTTTTCAAAAAGTTTTTATAATGGTTAAATTAGTCGGTCAAAGATGTCCGATTTGATACCGCTGATTTCGGTTTACGGCTACGTTGCAATCCTGCTCCTGATTTCAGAGAATCTGATAAAGAATGAGGTGGTGAGCAGAAAATTTCTCCACATAATGGTCGGAAACATAGCCTTCATTCTCCCATTCTTTGAATCAAGGTTTGTGATGGCCTTTCTTGCGGCATTTCCCTTCGTCATACTCACTTTTCTTATCAGTCCCTACTCTCCCGTGAAGCTCACGAGCAGGACGAGTGTTGCGGGCCACGGTTTGGGGCTGGTTTATTACTCCATAGCCTGGACAGTCCTTGCGTATGCGTTCTTTGATAGACCTGACGCAATAGCTGTCGGCATTATGGCGATGTCATACGGTGACGGCTTTGCTTCCTTGGTTGGGTGGAAGTATGGAAGGACGAAGTACAGGATTTTTGGAGACGAGAAAAGCGTTGAAGGCAGTATAGCAATGTTTCTAAGCTGTATTGCAGCATTTTCAGCAGTTTATTTCTACTACCACGGATCTGTGAGCTTGTCTTTAATATCCCTCGCAGCATTTGCAACGCTTGTTGAAGCAATAACACCCAAAGGCTTGGACAATCTGAGCGTTTCGATTTTAACAGCAGTGCTTTACTTTTGGATAGCATGAGGTTCATAGTAATCGACGGGATGGATGGTGCTGGAAAAGACACTCACGCGGAGTTTGTCAGGCAGAGATATGCGGAAAATGGTAAGGTCATCATTAGGACTCATCCTTCAGACTCCCTGTTTGGGAGACTCGCAAAAGCGAGTCTGCTTCGAAGGGGGAAAGTTTTTCATATTCTTGCAGCAATTTTCTACTTCTTTGATGTAATCTACTCCCTTTTGAGATACTACGGAAAGGCCGACACGGTCATCTTCGTCAGATACCTCGGGGGTGTGCTTTACCTGCCGGAAAAACCTGCAAAACTCCTTTACAGACTATTCTGTTCAGTCCTTCCAACCTCCCCTTACATGTTTTACCTCGAGGCAGAGCCTGAGGTCTGCATGAAGAGAGTGGCTGTGAGAGAGGAGAGCGAGATGTTCGAGAACATTGAGGATTTCAAAAAGGTGAGGGAGAAGGCTTTCAGAATACTCGACGGATGGAAGTTCATCAACACTAACAGATCGATTGAGGAGACGAGGAAAGAGATTGAAGAAATACTCAACGAGCTCGACAGACGATTTTCTTGAAATGCTCCGGTATGAACTCTTCTGCCTCAACTCCCGCAGCCTTGCTGAACTGGTAAACCATTATGTAACCTGCAAGGTGGAATGGAGCCTCCTTTAGCTCAACATCCCTGTCCATGCTCGCCATGCAGGGGTAGGCGCACTGGTGCTGGTGTATCTCCTTCCAGAACTCCTCCTTGCTCTCTATTATGTAGCCGCTCATCCTCTTGGCCACGTAGTATGCAGAACCGCACGGGTCGCTTTTGAGAACCTCTACTTTTCTAATCATTTTGCCCTCTCTCTCCACTCTGAACTCTGGCCTGCCAATTCGGAATTCCTCACTGAACTTTGAGATTAAACCGGAAACGCTGGTGAGGCTGCAGAATGGCTTTGGTGATATGAATTCCACGCCGATTTCGCTGCACTTCTCTTCCATCTGCTTTCTCAGTCCCGGTAGACACCAGTTCTGGTTGCATGCGGGGACTATAAGAGCTTTAAACTCTCCGATTTCCGGTAGGGAGACGAGGATGTCCGGATGGAGGTTGATGGCTATTGCAACATCGCACTCGAATGGTTCAAGGTAGTTCTCCGGCTCCTCGATGTAGAGTCCAAGTTCATGTGGTTCCGCTAACTCTCTAACGTAGACCAGATTTGATGAGAAGACGTACCTCTTGCAGTAGTCGCAGCCGTTAACTCCGCACGCACCAAAAGTTGGACATAGGTACGGATAGGCAAGGTTGCTCACAAACCTTTTTCCGAACTCACCGCTGTAGATAATTCCCAGTTCCACAGAGGCTTTTTGAACTCTCGATAATATCTGTTTTGCTTATAAGAAAAAGAATTTTTAATGACTTGGTTAAGGAGCATCATGAAGGTTCTCGTTGAGAGGGTTGAAAGCTACAAAGATGCCAGAAAGTTCGTCGAAAAGGTGTTCGAGATTTTCAATCCAAAGTTCAAGTATATAAAACCTAACTTCCTCAAGCATGATAATCCTGAGAATGGCTGCATTACTCACCCTGAACTGCTGAAGGCTGTGGTTGAAGTTGCGAGAAGCTACGGAATTGAGCCTGTTGTTGTTGAGGGAGGGTTCTACAAAAACTCCGCTTCAAAGTGTTTTAAGGAGTTCGGGCTTGACAGCTTTGTTGAATGCGTAAACCTCAACGAGGAGGAGTTTGTGGAAGTTGAGATAGAAGGAGAAGTCCTCAAGACCGTTAAAGTTGCCAGACCAGCACTGGATGCGAAAAAGGAGGGATACGTTTCACTTCCAAAGATGAAAGTCCACCACCTCACGAAAGTCACGTTGGGAATAAAGAACAATATGGGTTTTCTAAAGAAGCCTGCGGTTTACATGCATCCCAGAATTCACAGAAAGCTCGTCGATTTGCTTGGATTCTTCCAGCCATCGCTAACTATCGTGGACGGAATTATTGGCGGGACAAATTCTGAGATGAATACCAAACCTGTAAAACACGGTGTTCTTGTCGCTGGAAACAACGTCGTGGCTGTTGACGTTATTTCAGCAAAGCTCATGGGCTTTCAGCCGGGAGAGGTGGAGCACATAAGAAACGCCATGGAGAGGTTTGGAGTTAGCGAAGATGAGATAGAGGTCATATCCAATCCGGGCATCGAGAAACTCGTGAAGACCGATTACAGGCTTTCTCTGGGCAGCAGATTTTTGGGAAGGCTTGGTATTTGAAATGCAAAAAATTTATTACATATCAGGGGATGTAGTGCCATGGAGTTCAGAATAGGAGAGGCTCTTATTGGAGAGGGATTTGAGGTAGCTCATGTTGATCTGATAATTGGCACAAAGGACAGCCCTGCGGGAATCGCTTTTGCAAACGCCCTTGCTAACCTTTCTGCCGGCCACACACCGCTTCTCGCGGTTCTCAGACCAAACCTAATCACGAAGCCGCCAGCAGTGATAGTTCCAAAGGTAACGGTCAGGGATATGGCACAGGCCGAGCTGATTTTCGGTCCAGCTCAGGCTGCTGTTGCGAAAGCTGTTGCAGATGCGGTTGAAGAGGGAATAATCCCAAAGGAAAAGGCAGATGAGTATGTGGTGGTTGCAAGCGTTTTCATTCATCCGAACGCGAGTAATAAGCACAAGATTTACTACTACAACTACGGTGCAACGAAGCTTGCAATAAAGAGGGCCATGCAGAACTTCCCGGATGTGGACACGGTCATGTACGAGAAGGACAGGAGCTTCCACCCATTCGTTGGAAGGAAGCTCACCAAGCTGTGGGATCCACCCTACTTGCAGATTGCCATCGACATTCCGGACTTGAACGAGGTTTTGAAGGTTCTTGAGCAGGTTCCTGACAGCGACCACATCATTTTCGAGGTAGGAACGCCTCTGGCCAAGAGATACGGATGTGAGGTAATTTTAAAGCTGAGAGAAGTAAAGCCAGATGCCTTTTACATCCTTGACCTGAAGACCCTTGATGTCGGCAATCTTGAGGCGAGGATGGCCGCTGACGCCACTGCAAACGCCGTGGTGATTTCGGGGCTTGCTCCAACAAGCACGATCGTTAAGGGCATAAGAGAAGCTGAAAAAACCGGTATTTTAAGCTACGTTGACATGATGAACGTCGAAGACCCGCTTAAGAGGCTTGAGCAAATCAGTAAGGCAGGAGTTTTGCCGAATGTTGTTGAGCTGCACAGAGCAATAGACAGTGAGGAGA
Organism: Archaeoglobus sp.; assembly: GCF_017656475.1. Classification (GTDB taxonomy): domain Archaea; phylum Halobacteriota; class Archaeoglobi; order Archaeoglobales; family Archaeoglobaceae; genus Archaeoglobus. The sequence goes on along the minus strand of NZ_JACDNT010000017.1, from coordinate 18,354 downwards.
GCGAGCCACCCTGGAAGCTTGCGGGGAAGATAAAGGAGAAGTACAACGTTCTTGTAGCTGTGGCGGGCGGAATAAGGCCCGAAAACGTTGAAGAAGTGATTAAGGCTGGAGCTGACGTTATTGTTGTGGGCAGGGCTGTTACAAAGGCCAGGGATGTTGAGGGGGCAGTCAGGAAGTTTATGAGTCACATGAAGCCCGACACTGACCAGTTCCGCATAATGACTGACTTCTGAGGTGAGAAAATGGGAGTTATTATAATCAACTTCAAGGCGTATAAAGAGGGATTCGGAAAAAGGGCGCTTGAACTCGCAAAAATTGCTGAAGACGTAGCATCGAAGTGTGACGAGTACATAGGCATCGCAGTATCTTTCCTCGATCTGCCGGTAATTGCGAGGGAAGTCAATATTGATGTCTACGCGCAGCACGTTGATGCTGTAGGTTTCGGAAGTCACACGGGCAGAATAAACGCCGAGATGATTGCAGAGTATGGGGCAAAAGGCAGTCTCATCAACCACTCTGAGAGAAGGCTTAAGCTTGCCGATATCGAGTACAACGTGGCCAAGCTGAGAGAACTCGGCCTAACTTCCGTGGTTTGCACCAACAACGTCCCCACTACGGCTGCAGCAGCAGCTTTAAATCCCGATTTTGTGGCTGTTGAGCCTCCGGAGTTGATTGGAAGCGGAATACCCGTGAGCAAGGCTGAGCCAGAGGTTGTGGAGAACTCCGTTAAGGCTGCAAAGAACGTTAACAGAGAGGTAAGAGTTCTGTGTGGAGCTGGAATAACCACACATGAGGATTACGTCAAAGCTCTTGAACTCGGAGCAGAGGGTGTGCTACTCGCAAGTGGGGTTGTTAAGGCTGAAGACCAGAAGAGGGCACTTGAGGAGCTTGTTGGACTATCTTAAAAATCCTTGTAAAACTTCTTTTTTGCCTTCTTGAAGTTTTCTCTATTATTCCTTTTTGGGGGATCGTTCAGAAGCTCCTCAAGCTCCTCATCCGTAACAGGCTTTATGTCCTCGAAGTAGTCCTTAAACTTTTTCGCCCGCTTCATATTCTAGTCTAGAGGTTTTTTGTCATTACTGGTATATAATCTTTCCGAGAGTCAGTCCGAGAGCTTGAGCACAAGCCCCGTCTTCCTCGCCCTCAGCATACTGATCTCAGCCACAACGAGCAGTAGAGCGAGGTATGTTATCGTTTCTACTATGGCAATTGCCAGAGGGTTCGGAAAGACGGTCTGGAACCCGTAAAAGGATCTGAAGAACTCAAGATAGTGTGTTATCGGTATCAAAAGGCCCAGCGTTTTGAATGGTTCGGGCAGAATTGTTACTGGGTAGTAGATTCCGCAGAAGAGCATTACTATTGCAGTGAGAGTCCATGCGAATATCTCTGCCCTCCTGCCAAAGACGAGGATCAGGATGCAGTTGAAAATACCGATGAGCATCGCACTTAACAGTATTCCCAAAACGAAAGCGGCCATTGCTGTTAAGGGCAGAGTTAAGGTAAATCCGAATAGCCAGGCACTCAGCAGAATTAACAGGACAAGCGAAATAAGACCTCTCACTGAGCCAAAAAGCCACGCTCCTGTCACCATGCGGTAGAACGGTGTTGGGGTGACTATTATGTATTTCAGGCTCATGCTCCACATGTCGAGAAGCATAACATATGTAACATCAATCTGGGCGATTTGGATAACGCTCAGCGTGATTACGCCTATAATTATAAACGCAACGGCATCTTTTTCGAGGTAAAGAAACTCTCCGAGCAATCCAACGGAGATTAAGCTAATCATCGGCCAGAAAAGCATCTCGAATATGGCGTAGAATTCGTTTTTTGTAAGAGCGTAATTCCTGTACGCAAAGGCCAGAATTTCGCTAAGAACCTTCTGCAAGCTCGATAAAGACGTCCTCAAGGGTGATCTCCTCCATTTTTGCCGATTCAACATTTATACCCTGCTCTGCCAGCTTTATCACAATTGACGGAAGTGCTTTTTCAGCATCTTCAACGAATACTGTCAAAGAATTTCCGTCAAGCCTGAATGGATACGGAAAACTTAGTCTGCTTACGTCACCTCTCACCTTCAAAATTATCCTCTCGCTCATTTTCGTGTACCTCTTCAGTTCCTCAGAAGTCCCTTCTGCCGCTATCTTCCCATCCTTGATGAAGGCGATTCTGTCACACAGCAACTCCGCCTCCTTCATGTTGTGAGTTGTAAGAACAATGGTTATATCTCTCTCCTCCTTTATCCTCAAAATCATCTCCCGTATCTTCTTTGCCATGTCTGGATCAAGATTTGCAGTCGGCTCGTCGAGGAAAACGACCTCTGGATTGTTCAGAAAAGCCCTCGCCAGGTTGGCTTTCTGCTTGTTTCCGGTAGAGAGGTCATCAAATCTCTTGTTCCTGTGTTCTTCAAGCTCAAACTCAGAGATGACGTCCTCTACAACTTTCCTGCCGGTAATGCCGTAGCACATTGCATAAAAGCGGAGGCACTCGTAAACCTTCATCCCCCACGGCATTCTCACCCCGCTTGAGATGTTGATTCTCTCCCTAACCTTTCTGGTATTTTTGAAGGCATCCATGCCAAGAACTCTTACCTCCCCCCTCGTGGGGATCAGGATTGTTGCAAGAATTGAAATCAGTGTTGTTTTTCCGGCTCCGTTTGGGCCAAGCAATCCGAAGATAATCCCGTCTTCAACGTCGAGGTTAACACCTCTTAAAGCAACAGTGTCTTTCTCCATGAAAGTCCTGTAAACCATCCAGACGTCCCTGCATTCGACTGCCTTCACCATGGCAGATTTGGCATAAGATTTTTTACGGCTTCGGTTTAAAAAGGCGAAAATTAAAAACTTTATTGAATTTTTATCAAAAAAATCAAAGAAAGTTAAAGGATTATTTCAATCCCAAGCTTCTCTGCAAGCTCCTTGTAGCGGTTTCTTATCGTTACCTCAGTAACTCCCGCCACCTCAGCAACTTCCCTCTGGGTCCTCCTTTCTCCAAGCAGTATTGATGCCACGTAGAGCGCAGCAGCGGCAACACCAGTCGGCCCTCTGCCGCTTGTAAGCTCCCTCTCCTCAGCTTTCTTGATGATTTCGATGGCCTTCTTCTGAACCTCACCGCTTAGGCCAAGTGCAGCGCAGAACCTCGGGATGTAGTCTGCGGGGCTTGTCGGCATCAGCTTCAGGCCGAGCTCCCTCGTAATGAACCTATATGTTCTTCCAATCTCCTTTCTGTCAACTCTTGAGTATGTGGCTATTTCGTCGAGTGTTCTTGGCACACCTGCCTGCCTGCAGGCAGCATACAAAGCTGCGGCAACGACACCTTCAATGCTCCTACCTCTTATGAGGTTCTTCTCAACGGCCTTTCTGTAGATTACCGCTGCCGTCTCCCTCACACTCTTCGGCAGACCGAGGGCTGAGGCCATTCTATCAAGCTCGCTGAGAGCGAATGCGAGGTTCCTCTCTGTTGCGTTGCTGATTCTGATTCTCCTCTGCCACTTTCTCAGCCTGAATAGCTGTGCTCTGTTTCTCACGGATATTGCCTTTCCGTAGTAGTCCTTGTTGCTCCAGTCTATGATAGTTGAGAGACCTTTGTCGTGGATGGTATAAGTTACCGGAGCTCCAACTCTGCTTCTTTTGTCTCTCTGTTCGCTGTCGAACGCCCTCCATTCCGGCCCGGCATCGATGTAAGTATCTTCAATTACAAGCCCACAATCCTGGCAGATGAACTCTCCTCTGCGATAATCACGAATAAGTCTGGGACTTCCACACTCTGGGCAAACTTCAACGTCCTCTTCTCTTTCTATTTCCTTTCTTTCTACTTCCTTCTCTACTTCCTTTTCCCTTACCTTTTCTACTTCCGCCATACTCCTTCACCACAAATAATTCCTCAAATATTATTTTATCCACATTTTTTGGCTTAACCAGAGCGTAGGGTGAAGATACTGGCCCTATAACGTCAGCAACAAATCCGATGTGTTCGTTCCTTCTTGTAACAACCTTATCCCCGATTTTGGGGATGTATGCAGGATTTAACGCTACCACAAGCATTCCAGTTTTTGACATATGCTTTGCTCTACCAAGTGTCCGCAACCTACTCATGCAGTATATAAGGTTTTCGGCGGGGTATATAAGGTTTTCGGTCAAACTTGATAGAGTTTGTGCCAGGCAAAAGTAGAAGGGTTTAATCTCTGATTACTTTTTCTCCTGTTGGCAGTATGTACTCACTGAGAGTCTTGCTGGTCAGCTTAAACCTAACCTTCGATGCTGAACTGACAAGCTCGGAGAGTTTTTCTGCATCAGTAACAATAACAACATCGTCCTTCTCGACATCTTCTATCAGAAAGTTAAGCTCAACCTCAATTTCGGAAAGCTCAAATGTTGGAACTGGAAAATTTCTCAGTAGCTCGTTTTTCTCGTATTCTTTCTTTATTCCTGCAGCTTCAAAATCGATTATTTTCTTTGCATTTAGTGCTGCAAGCGCAATTCCTGAAGTGAGAGATTTGAGCGTAAGTTTTGGTATGTCGGCAGATGGAGACTTTGCAATTTCTGGCTTGCCTTCTGGCTCTGGTTTAATATCAACAGCTCCCTTCTTCTCGCTCAGGTTGACCTTCTTTATATCAGGAGTTTTCCTGACACGCCTTCTTTCTGGCATCATTCCTCCCCTGTGATGTTGAGTGAGTTACTGAGTGCGGTTATCATTCTCGCAATTCCTTCAGGCACATCTGCTCTCTTTGCCTTTATCCTGATATGCAAATCGCCGCTAACATCTACCTTAGAGGTTTGCTTACTCGCGTAAACTGCATAAAGCGGAACAGCTTTTCTGCCAGCTACAGGCTTAGCTGCAACAATTTTGGCTTTAAACTCTATATCTGCTTCATCCACGCTGATATATGGAATTGGAACGAGAGTTACGAGCGGGATGCTGAGCTTCTGAGCTTCCTGCTTGAGCTCCCCGGATTCGGGGTCAAGGTAGGTTTGGTTGTAAACTACCTGAACAGATTTGGGTATGGTTCTTTCTCCGTCCATATCCATTAGACTTAAAAGAAAATCAACCGTCGCGTTTGCGGATTCACTCTGGGCGTCAACTATCGCCTTAAGTGGTGAGGCTATTATCTGTTCAAGCAGCAGAGCAAGGTTGCTGGCCAATTATGGCACCTCTTTTGGTTTAGCCTCCTCCAGAACCAGATCCAGAACTAGAGGTTGAAGGGGATATGCTTTCTTTGAGCAGACTCAGGAGCGTTCTCATCCCCTCGGGCATCTCATCCTGAACAGCATTAACAGTAATGTCCAGTTCTGAGCTTCTGTCAACCTGAGACCTTGTCTCCTTTTTGAAGCCATAGGATGCGGTTAATTTCACACTCCCCCATCCCCATCCTGCTTTGGCTGTGAGCTTGCTTGAGAAGTCGTGTGACGACTTATCCTGAGCAGCAGTTTTTATTGTGAAGTTGAAGTGGATGGTCATGTCCTTTATCCTTATGTAGGGTACGGGCAGTATTGACAGGAGTGGTGCTTCAATCGTCGTGTCTGTATCAACAATGTCGCCAGTATCAGGGTCTACTTCCTTTCTCTTGAATTTAAACGTAACTGTTTTTACGTTTCCGTCCTCATCAGTCCCAACCTCCTGCACAAACCTCGCTGTCGTCATCGCAGCAAAAGCCTGAGCCTTTACTGCAGCTTCCAGTGGTTTACCAATCAAACTTTCTATAGGCAGAGCAGCAAGCTCTGCAGGAATATTTGCGCCTACCATTTAAACCACCACTTTCAATCAAAATGTCAACTGATAACAAAAAGTTAACGACAAGGTATATAAGTTTTTCCTCATTGGTGGAATTTTTGTAAAAATAAATTGAATTTTCCTACTGGGGAAAGGTCAAAGAGTCTAAACTGAAGCTTGGTTTATAAGGTAAACTTTATTTACCACAAAAGTGTACAAACCATCCATGGATGAGAAAGACAGAAAAATCATCTCCATCCTTCAGCAAAACGGAAAGGCAACGCTCTCTCAGATAGCCGAGAAAATGGGAATGTCTGCGATGGGTGTGAAAAAAAGGCTTGACAAGCTAGGGAAAGGGAAAATTAAACTCACTCCTTTAATAAATGTGGAGGAACTCGGTATTATAACTGCCATTATCGCTATGGAGGTGGAGAGTTCAGAAGCCTTGCGGAGAATCATTGAAAAATTCAGGGATTGCCCGAGAATAATCAAGTTTTTCGTAACAACAGGCAGTTACAACCTCTTTGCATTAATTTACGCTGAGGATTACCACTCTCTGGAGAGCATATCACTGGAGAAGTGCTCGCTGCGTGCCCAGCCAGGAATTCGAAGGTACGATATTTTTCCCGTTCAGGAAATGTTCTATGATGGCTATCTGGACATAAAAGTTGTGGCAGAGAAAGAGAGGGAAGAAGCTCCATGCGGTGTTCTCTGCAAGGGTTGCTACAGATATGAGGCAAAAAGGTGCCTCGGCTGTCCATCTACGAAGTTTTACCGGGGAAGGTTGTAGGGTAAAGACGTTTTGGAGCAGAGAAAGCAAGAAACTTATATCGGATGAGGTGTAATAAATGAACAAGCCCGTTAGTGAGGCCCCATTTACGGCTTTTAGCAAACCTTGTTGTTTAGGACTTATCATCTCGGTTACAATTCCTGCATCTACAGACAGTTTTGAGGTGAAAGTAAATGTCAGCTAAGTTTCTTTTTTTACACTGATTTCGCTTTGTGTAGCTGTACTGCTTATATCACCGGTGGTCAGAACAGGTCTGGAAAAGCACGCAATGTATATAATCGGATTTTTCTTCGTTTTCAGCCTCGTGGTTGCCCTGTTAGTTTCTTTGAGAATTACGCTCAGAACAACGTTGTTTCCTCTGAGAACTATCTCTCCAAGGCTTCTAACCTTCTCTTCTCCTCTGCACTCCATTGCGTTGGTTAGATACAAGTTCATGTAGTCGTCAACGCCCTCAAGTTTTCCGACTAACTGGTTCTCCTCTCCTTTCATTTCTACCCTTATAACTATATCTAACTGCTAAAAACTCTAATTTATGGTTAAGTGCATAACATCTTAAACTTATCACCCAGAAACTTCTCAATCCACCTTTTTGCAAAGGATATCGATTCTGTCAGCTTTTTGAAGGCTTTAGCAATCGCTTCCTCCAACTCTTCCGTATTGAGCGGAGATTTCTCTGAAACTGCTCTTTTAACGCTCTTCCAAACGTTTTCAATTGGATTCAGATCAGGAGAGTAAGGAGGTAAATAAACCAAAGCTATGTTCAGCTTCTCAGCCTCATTAATGGCCTTCTTAGCATGATGCGTCCTGAAATTGTCCAGAATCACCACGATCCTTTTCTCAGGATTTGCTTTCCTCACCTTTTCCAGGAAGGATATAAAGTCCTCAGCCCTATTTCTTTCAGGAAACTCTATTACGCTCTCTCCGTTCAAGCTGTAGAATCCTGAAATCTTAACTTTGACGTAGGTAGCAACTCTCTTAACAGGCTTATCGAAGCTCCATAGTCTTGCTGTATTTGCGTTAGCTTCGACAGCCATCTCATCGATAAATCCTATTACGTCCGATTGACGAATTTCAGCCTCATCTAAGTTTTTTTAAAGTCTCTTCAGCATTTTCTGGCTTCCTGTAATCCTTCTGGTAGGGTTTGGCGTATCTCATTCCAAAAGATCTGAGAATTCTCCTGACCTGCCACGAAGAATATGTTATTCCAAACTCTGCTTCAATGAGCTCCTGAACTTCCTTCGTCGTCCAGGAATCCTTTTTCTTTAGCATTTCCTTCAGTCTCTCTTTCTGCTCCTCCGTTAGCTTGGATGGTCTTCCTCCACCAAACTCCGGAATTAAGCCTTCATAACCTTTGGAATTCCATCTCTTAAGCCATGCATAGCCCGTAGCTTTGGTAACTCCTACTAGGTCGGCAGCTTCCTCAACGCTCATTCCTCTGTAAAGGTGTCTTATGAAGTACAGTCTTTTAAGAACTCTTGTATCTTTTTCGAGCTTTTTGATCCTTTTATCGAGCTCTTCTGCTGGTAAATGCTTTACAACTTCGTAGATTCGCTTTCTGCCCATGCAGCTGGTCTGTTATTTTTGGTATAAATAGTTTTGCTCAGAACCATAAATTCATGATAGAAAAATTTATATAGAAGTACCAATCCACCAATTTCTGTAACATAGGAGGTGATGTGAAATGGCAACGTTACAGGGTCAACCTGTGCTGATATTGAGAGAAGGAACTCAGAGAACTGTTGGTAGAGACGCCCAGAGAATGAACATAATGGCTGCTCGTGTTATTGCAGAGGCCGTTAGGAGCACTCTCGGTCCAAAGGGAATGGACAAGATGCTCGTCGACAGCCTTGGCGATGTGGTCATAACAAACGATGGAGTTACGATTCTCAAGGAGATAGATGTGGAGCACCCGGCGGCAAAGATGATTATTGAAGTTGCAAAGACTCAGGACAATGAGGTTGGTGATGGTACAACCACCGCAGTAGTTCTTGCCGGAGAGCTGCTGAAGAGGGCTGAGGAACTCCTTGATCAGGAAATTCATCCGGCGATAATAGCTAACGGTTACAGATATGCTGCAGATAAGGCCCTGGAAGTTCTGAATGAAATTGCGATACCTATCAGCAAGGATGATGACGTAATTCTGAAGAAGATCGCCTCAACCGCGATGACCGGTAAAGGGGCGGAGGTAGCCATCGACAAGCTTGCTGAAATTGCTGTCAACGCTGTTAAGATGATTGCAGAGGAGACAAACGGTAAGTATGAGGTCAACACAGACTACATCAAGATTGAGAAGAGGCAGGGAGGAAGCATTGAAGAGACAGAGCTGATTGACGGTATAGTGCTTGATAAAGAGGTCGTCCATCCGGGAATGCCAAAGAAGGTGGAGAACGCAAAGATTCTGCTCCTCGACTCGGCTTTGGAGGTTAAGGAGACGGAGATTGATGCAAAGATCAGAATAACTGATCCTGAGAAGCTCCAGAAGTTCATCGAGCAGGAGGAGGCAATGCTCAAGGAAATGGTTGACAAGATAGTCAACGCTGGTGCAAACGTTCTCTTCTGCCAGAAGGGCATCGATGACCTGGCCCAGTACTACCTCGCAAAGGCCGGAGTTCTTGCAGTAAGGAGAGTTAAGAAGAGCGACATGGAGAAGCTGGCTAAGGCAACGGGAGCAAAAGTGCTTACCGACCTTAGAGACATTAGCAGCGAGGACCTTGGAGAAGCTGCGCTTGTTGAAGAGAGGAAAGTCGGCGATGAGAAGATGGTCTTCGTTACTGGCTGCAAGAACCCCAAGGCGGTAACTATACTCGTGAGGGGCGGAACGGAGCATGTTGTTGAGGAGATTGCCAGAGGTATCGAGGATGCAGTGAGGGCAGTTGCATGTGCTGTTGAGGATGGAAAGGTTGTTGTTGGTGCTGGCGCACCGGAGATTGAAGTAAGTCTGAAGCTCAGGGAGTGGGCTCCCTCACTTGGCGGTAGAGAGCAGCTTGCAGTCGAAGCATTCGCTACAGCACTTGAAATCATACCGAGGACTCTTGCAGAGAATGCTGGAATCGACCCGATCGACGTGCTGGTAGAGCTAAAGGCAGCACACGAGAGGGGAGAGAAGTACGCTGGAGTAGACGTTGACAGCGGTAAGGTTGTAGACATGAAAGAGAAAGGTGTCTTTGAACCGCTTAGAGTCAAGACCCAGGCAATCGGCTCTGCAACAGAAGTTGCAGTGATGATTCTCAGAATCGACGACATCATCGCGGCCAAGGGACTTGAGAAGGAGAAGGGAGCAGGCGGAGAAGGCGGAATGCCTGAGATGCCCGAATTCTAAATTTAATTTTTTGTTCTTTTTTGGCATTACTACTGCAAGGCACACTATTTTACTAGATAGAGGAAACTATTTAATCAAAATTGTTGGCCAAACCTACATGCAAATAAACTTTGAGGAAGTTGCAGGAAAATCCCTCTCCGGAATATACATTCATGATGAGAATTTTAGGATTGTTTATGTCAATGATATGGTTGTCAGGGCGACGAAGTACTCGAAAGATGAACTAATCGGAATGAATGTTCTTGATTTGGCTCATCCTGATGACGTTCAGATTTCATTTGACGCTGCTAAAAAAGCTCTTTTGGGAGAAGAGATTTTTTATGAGGTTCGTTATTGCAGGAAGGATGGAGGAGTCAGGTGGGTATGGGGGTTTGCAAGACCCTTGCATGTGAATGGTGAAAGGTACGTACTCGGAAACTGGATTGATATTACCAGAGTGAAGGAGCTGGAGCAGAAGCTAAAGGAAAGTGAGGGATTCTACAGAAGCCTGATTGAGGACTCTCTTACACCGGTTTACATCATTCAGGACGGGAAAATGGTCTACGTCAACAGAGCTTTTGAGGAGTATACCGGCTACAGCAAGGAAGAAGTCCTGGGGGGAGATCCCTTCTTCATAATTCACTCTGAAGACCGGGAAGAGGTTTATACCAAATACATTGAGAGAGAAACTGGAAGAAGAGATGTAGATACCTATAGCTGGAGGATAACAACAAAGAACGGAGAGTTGAGGTGGCTCACTGCAAGGCCGAGCAGAATAACCTACAAGGGAAGACCGGCTGTTGCTGCGACTGTGGTTGACACGACCTCGATTCACACTCTCAATGATAAACTAAGGATACGGGAAGACTACCTCCGCCTCCTCAACAAAGTTTTGCGACACGATATTGCCAATGCTCTGGTTCTTGTAAGGGCTGTGCTTGAGGAAAGAGAGGGTGAGTTGTCAAAGAAAGCCCTCAGCAGAGTTGACCACATTACAAGACTCATCAGGGAGATCGCAAACCTTGAATCGGCTCTTGAGGAGATAAAGCCAGTAAGAATGGACAGAATTGTTGAGGAAGTCGCAGAGAGCTTAGGGACAAGCTGTGATTGCGAAGAAGTTGAAGTTATGGCCAACGAAAGCATAAGGACGATAGCCTTCAACCTCATTCATAACTCCCTTAAGCACTCAGGAGGAGACGTTTTTGTCGAAGTTAAAAAAGATAAGGGTTGGGGAGTTCTCAGAGTGGCCGACAACGGAAAAGGCATTCCAGAGCATGTTAAAGAAAGGATTTTCGACGAGGGCTTCACGACAGGTGGTTCGGGGCTGGGGCTGTTCATAGTCAGAAAGCTCACAGACATCCTTGGAGGTGTAATAAGCGTTTACGACAACAAACCCACCGGAACTGTTTTTGAGGTGAGGTTCAGGGCAGTGTGAAAGGTGAAAACGTTATTTACCCCCCGAACTTTTGTCTCCCCATGAAGCTCGTCACCTGCGGTCTTCCGTATGCGAACGGAAAAGCTCATGTGGGACATCTCAGAACATACGTTCCCGCTGACGTTTATGTCAGGTATCTCAGAATGGCTGGAGAAGAAGTCGTTTTTGTTTGCGGGAGTGACTGTCACGGAACTCCAATCGTCGTGAATGCTGAGCAGCAGGGCCTGAAACCAAAGCAGCTTGTGGATATTTATCATGAGCACTTTATCAAAATTTTTAATGCCCTGAACATAAAGTTCGACTTTTACGGCAGAACGGACAGCGATTACCACCACCACCGCACGACTGAAATCGTGAAGAGGCTTATAGAGAAGGGATACATATATCCAAAAGAAATTCAGCTCGCTTATTGTCCGAAATGCCAGCGATTTCTACCTGACAGGTATGTGGAGGGGATCTGCCCCTACTGCGGTGCTGTTGCTAGGGGTGATGAGTGCGATCAGGGTTGTGGAAGACATTTGGAGCCAGGAGAGATTAAGGAGCCGAGATGCAAGATTTGCGGCAGCAAAGCCGAGTTCAGGAGTCAAAAGCACTACTTTTTCAAGCTGACAGAGTTCAAGGATTTTCTGGAGAGGTTTCTGGAGAACCTGAAGGGGACTGAGAATGCTTTAAATTATGCCAGAAACTGGGTTAAAAACCTGAGGGACTGGTGCATAACTCGAAATCTTGAGTGGGGTGTGAAGTTTCCGGGAGAAGAAAACTTAGTCGTTTACGTCTGGGTTGATGCGCCGATAGGGTACATCAGCTTTACTGAGAAAGCTTGCGAGATGAAGGGATGCGACTGGAAGAAAATCTGGATTGACGGTGAGGCTGAGATAGTCCACTTCATCGGTCTCGACATAGTTTACCATCACTGCATTTTCTGGCCCGCAATGCTAAAGGGGGCTGATTATGCATTGCCATCTTCAGTTGTTGCGAGTGGAATGGTCAAGGTTGAGGGCAAGACTTTCTCCAAGTCGAGAGGATACGTTGTATGGGTGGAAGAGGATTACCTCAAGTCCGGTCTAAGCCCTGACTACCTGCGTTACTACATAGTCAACTACACGAGCCATCAGAAGGACCTGAACTTCTCCTGGGAGGTTTTCAAAGAGAAGGTGAACAACGAAGTTATTGCTACCCTCGGCAACTTCCTCTACAGGGTTCTGCTCTTTGCGTGGAAGAACTTCGGAGAGGTAAAGATGGACGGTGTTGACGAGGAGGTTCTGCAGAAAATAAAAGAGACAGAGCAGAAGATACTTTCAGCACTTGAAGAGTGGGAGTTCAAGATGGCCAGCGACGCTTTCATGGAGCTTGCAACATACGGAAACGTTTACTTCCAGAATGCAAAACCTTGGGGGCTCATAAAGACTGACAAAGAGGCTGCAAGGAAAGCTGTTGCATCATGCCTGCAACTCGCCAAGGCCCTGATAATCTTCACATATCCAGTAATGCCCTCAAGTATGGAGGGAATGGCGAAAGCTATTGGTCTGAATCTTGAGAAAGCCAAGCTGAGCGATGCCTACGCAGTTGATGAGGTTATGAAGCTCAGCAAGCCCGAAGTCCCGTTCACCAAGATAGAGGATGAGACAATTGAGAGGCTGCAGAAGATAATGGAGAAGAGGTTTAAGGGAGAAGGAGATGAGGAAAAGGCTGAGGAAAAGGAGGTAATAAGCATCGAGGACTTTCAAAAGCTCGACATCCGCATCGGCAAGGTTTTGAAAGCTGAGAAGATAAAGAAGAGCAAGAAGCTGATAAAGCTGATAATCGACATTGGTGGGGAGCAGAGGCAGATTGTGTCCGGGATTGCAGAGGATTATACTCCAGAGGAGCTTGAGGGCAAGCTTGTGGTCGTGCTTGCGAACCTCAAGCCTGCGAAGTTCATGGGAGTTGAAAGCAGGGGAATGATTCTTGCAGCTGAGAAAGACGGGAAAGCTGTGCTGCTGGTTCCGGAGAAGGAAGTTGAGCCGGGAACAAGAGTTTGCTGATTTTTTAAAATTTTTTATCAAAAAAGAAAAAAATTACTTGTACTCGTGAGTTCCAAGCTTCACGGGAATCTGGAAAGCATTCTCAATTATCTTCGCCCACTCCTCTGCACTTCTGTAAGGACAGCCGGGGTCTCTCAGCATGCAAGAGCTGAGATATATTTCCTCAGGCTTAACCTCAGACAGCTTCATTGCCATACCAATGTTTGGAACGAGTGTAGTTCCCGGGCACTCGCACCTCACGAAGGACATCACTCTAACAGGTTCGTCAAACTTTCCCTCACCGAGCGCAGCAGCCTTCAGACAGCGCCACTCTCCGGGGCAACCATAGGTTGTGTCCATATATCTACCACATGCAACAATAAAAACGTCCTTCATGCTACTATGTCAGCATCTGAATTAAAAAATTTGCTGTTTCCATATTTCGTGTGTCCTATCTGCTCTATATTACTCCCTTCAAATCCTACTGGTTTTCTTCAAGCACGGCCTTCAGCTTTCCACTTTTTATGAACTCGGCAGGTTCGAATATTTTCTTTCCGAACTGCTTTGCCAATTCCTCAAGTCGCTTTTCTATCTGCTCAGCCCCAATACTCTTTGCCAGCTCAAACGGGCCAAGAGGTCTGCTGTATCCGAGCTTGAGTGCTGTGTCGATATCCTCCGGGTCGGCAACACACATCTCAACCAGCTTGCATGCTTCGTTTATTTCAACGATTGAGAAGTCCATCGGATTTACCTTGTCCGTTGCTATGCTCAAATCAATCTGTGGTCTTCCAGCACTCCAGTCGTATAGACCTTTACCTGCCTTCTTTCCGAGATTTCCTTCCTTAACCATCTTTTCCAGAAATTCCGGTGGCTTATAGTCGGGGCTTACGGTTTCCTCGTAGTACTTCATGACGTGGTAATTAACGTCAAGCCCCGTATAGTCTGCAAGCTCGCACGGGCCTATTGGCAAGCCTATCTTTCTCATTGTTGCGTCTATTTCCTCCGGGGTTGCGATTCCCTTTTCGAGTATGGAGAACAACAGAACCATGCCGGGAGCCACCACTCTGTTAGCTATGAATCCCGGAACATCCTTTCTGACAACAACAGGCGTTTTCCCAATGCTCTTGACGAACTCAACACATGTTTTGACCGCTTCATCACCCGTCTTCTCTCCCCTTATCACTTCAACGAGCCTCATCAGTACTACAGGGTTGAAGAAATGCAGACCGAGGAACTTATCCTCTCTTTCGGTTGCTTTGGCGAGTTCAGTTATGCTCATCGAAGACGTGTTGCTTGCAAATATGCAATCGGGTTTGGCAATTTCGTCGCATTCCGAGAAAACCTTTTTCTTTAAGTCCATAACTTCCGGAATCGCTTCTATTATTATATCGGCATCCTTTACCGCCTCTTCCAGATCAGTTGTTGGATGAAGCCTCGATAGTACCTTCTTATCGTCCACTTTTCCCTTCCCCTCCAGCTTCTCAAGACTCTCTTTTATTCTTGCCATCCCTCTCTCGACAAATTCCTCCCTTATATCTCTCATCCAGACCTCGTATCCGGCAATTGCGCACACTTCAGCAATTCCGTGCCCCATATCGCCTGCTCCGAGGACGGCAACCTTCTTTATTTTCTCTCTTATATCCACAAAACCACCTTTTGTGCTCAGACTACTCCTTTACCCCCACCAGGTACTTTGCAATCTCCTTCTTCTCTTCAAAATCATAGCTCCTCCAGATCGCTATTTCTTCCATGACCGGCGAACCTCCCCCATGCACTCCCGCAACTGCCATTGTGCCTCCAAGCGAGGAGCAGAGTATGTTCGATATTCCGAACAGGCAGCGGTATACATGCTCAGCCGGCACATCCGCCCTTCTTTTGATGTACTTCTCAATGTACGGCCTCGTCTCAGGATTCAGATAGTCTTCGGCAAATGGCAGTGCAGCAGGCAGCCCGCCAGCTAGCTCTGCAAGAATCTCAAGCTCCTTGTAGTAGTTCAAACCAGCATGCCTCCTTCCAACATTTGCATAAACCTCGTTGGGAATGAATGTACCTGCAGGTGTTTTCTGACCGTGGACTGCAGAAGCTATTCCCGCAGAATAAACCAGCTCGGCCGTGGCAGCAAGTTCAACAAGCTTCTCCCTTATGTTGTGCCTACCATAAACTCCGTTGTAGTCTGCAATCAGAGCCCCAAAGCCCATTATTACATCCGTCGTTGCAGGCTTGCAGCCGGTGTAGCTGTGCCTGTGGAAGAGGGCGAAGAGGTGTGCTGCGAGAGTGGCGTACTTATTCTCTCCACACATGAAAACGCGATCCCAAGGCACAAAGACATCATCGAATACTATCATGTTCTCGTCATCTCCAATCTCTCCCTGAGGCATTTCCAGGCCTTCATGCGCTCTCAATCTTGAAGTCCTGGAAATTATCTTAACACCATCCGTATCAGCCGGAACGGCGAAGGCAACGCTGTAGTCCTTATCGTTTTCGGTCATTGCCCTAGTGGGCACGACTATTATTTCATCCGCAACAGCTCCCATCGTTATGCAGTTCTTTGCACCTCTCACAACTATTCCGTCACTCCTCCTCTCCACTACTCTAACATACATGTCCGGGTCATCCTGCTGGTGCGGCCTCTTGCTCCTATCTCCTTTCACATCAGTCTGGGCGCATGCAGCAACCAGATCTCTCTCCTGAAACTCCTTCACGTACTCCATGAACCGCTTGTGGTAGTCTGTGCCGTGTTCCATGTCCGCTGCGAAAGTTGCAACCGATAGCCCATTTACCGCATCACACCCCATGCAGCGCTGTATACATCCTCCAACAAGCTGACACAGCTTCCTCGTCATTTCCTGCTTCTTCATCAGATCTTCAGCAGATTGGTTTATGTGAGTAAACCGGTTGATTTTCTTGCCACTCAGATGTGATTTCGCAACCAACAAGTCTCTGAACCGCTCATCTTCCACGAGGTCAAAGGTCTTGGAAATTACGTTTATCCCCCCACTCAGATCCGGTGAATCTCTACCAACCTTCTTACCTCTAACATAGATGTTGGGCTTCATTCTATACAAATCCTGCCTGTATTCATCTGACGTTCTCATATATACCACCTCAAAATTATATTAAAATTTGAAAACACCTCACCTCTTCTTTAAGCTCTCATCCCTCAAAACTCTACGCAGATACTTTCCTGCTGCTGATTTAGGTAGTTCATCCCTGAACTCCACAATTCTCGGGTATTTGTAGGCAGCCATTCTTTCCTTGCACCACTCAATAATGTCCTCTTCTGTAATCTTGCCCTTGTACTTCTCATCGAGAACTACAAAGGCCTTGATGGTCTCTCCCGCAACCTCGTCCGGAATTCCGACAACACAGACCTCCTTGATTGCTGGATGCTCGTACATTACATCCTCAATTTCCCTTGGATAGACGCTATGTCCCTTGTACTTGATTATGTCTTTCAGCCTGTCGACGATGTAGAAGTATCCATCCTCGTCCATCTTTGCTATGTCTCCTGTTCTAAGCCATTTCATTCCACCTGCCTCGAAAAACACATCCTCGGTCTCCTTCTTGCGGTTCCAGTAGCCCTTCATTACCTGCGGGCCTGAGATGACCAGTTCTCCCTCCTCGCCAATACCGAGGAACTCCATTGTTTCCGGATCAATTACTGCAGCATAGGTGTTGGGGATTGGTGGTCCACATGACCCAACCTTCCTCTTTCTGAAAGGTGGGCCGAAGGTTGTGTGCGTCACAGGAGATGTTTCGCTCAATCCATAACCCTCTACGAGAATACCTCTACCTGCATCCTTTGTAAGTTCATCCCATTTCTCCACAACTTCTGGTGGAATGGGCCCGGCTCCGTTGTTCACGTAAAGCAGCGATGTAAGATCGTACTTCTTCATAAGTTCTGGATTGTTGACGAAGTAAACAAATATCGTTGGAGCTCCCATGAAGGTTGTTACTCTGTATCTCTCAATAGCTTCGAGGATCTTCTCTGGTTCAAACCGTGCAAAAACTACCAAAATATCTCCTGTGGCAAGGCCCGTGTTCAAATCAACTGTCTGCCCGTAAATGTGGTACCACGGCAGAATTGCGATTCTAGGGCTGTAGTCTTTCTCGTAGTAGTCCTTGAACGTTTTGTACTCTTTCCCGTCGAAATCTAGGACTATGTATTCTCCTTCCTCCCTGATTACCTTGTGCGACTTGAACCATTTCCTCAGTATCTCGGTAAACGGAATGAGCTGGTACAAGTTTGCGACCACGTTGTAGTGTGTCAACATCGCAGCTTTTGGCAATCCTGTCGTTCCGCCAGTGTACTGAAGAACTGCAACATCCTCTTTGACGTTCCACTTAACTTCAGGAGGGTTAGGTTCAGAAGCGAGCATTTCGCGAAAGTCTACAAACTTCCCCTCAACCTTCGCCTCTCCTCCTGCGATGTTTGCAACTATGACTTCTTCAACACCCGTGTTTTCACGAACTTTGGCGAAATTTGGATATAGCTGCTCTACGGTTACGAGGATCTTGCTTCCACTGTCATTAAGCTGATACTCCACCTCCCTTGGAGCGAAGAGTGGAGAAATGGCTGTAACAGTCGCACCTGCTTTCATTGCCCCGTAGTAGGCTACGACGAATTGCGGACAGTTGGGGGAATAAATGGCTACAACGTCACCTTTTTTTACACCCATTTTTGAAAGCGAGGTTGCAAACCTGTCTATGTACTCTTTAAGCTGGCCGTATTTTATCTCATATCCGTAGAAAATTATTGCCGTCCTTTCCGCGTATTTTTGACATGCCTCGTCTATAACTTCGTAAATGGGCTTTTTTGGAATTTTCACGTCTGCTGGCAACCCTTCAACCCACGACTTTTCGAGCCAGTATCTGTTTTTGATAAACTCAGGAACTTCCATATTTCCACTATTTTTTCTTTAATTTAAGCTTTTCGTTTTTTAAGATTATTTAAATTAAAATTTTTCACTGTATACGAACAAATTTCGCACCAAAAACGTAAAACCTAAATAAGGATTATGATAAAGATAGAAAATTAAGAAAAGCAAATTTCGTGAATTTGGACAGGTGATTAATATGGATGTAAAGGAGAGGATAAAAACCGTAGCAGTTCTCGGCG
>NZ_JACDNT010000016.1 GCF_017656475.1 Archaeoglobus sp. | reverse complement strand
CCATGCAGCTGGTCTGTTATTTTTGGTATAAATAGTTTTGCTCAAAACCATAATCACTCTACAAGATCAACACAGTTTCCATTCATAACCTCATTAACCCACTCGTAAAGCCTGTATCCGTCAATTTTCTCGTAGTAAAAGCGGTCTTTCTGTAGAGGGTAAAGAAGACCACCAGTGATGGCTGTGTGCTGGTAATCGTTAGACATGAACCTGCAGAATCTCTCATTGTCCTCTCTAATCTCACCAGTGACCTTCAAAAGTCTCGCCTTGAACTGCCATGGATAATACGCGTCAAATATGCTTCCTATTATCAAATCCTTCTGGTCTTCAAATAAGCCGTAATGACAGTCCTCACACTTATCCAACAGGTACTCAATGACGTAGGTTGGATCCCTACCCTCAAAGTAGGACTGAGCATCTTGAGGGATGTTCTGCATAGCGCCCCACCGCTCCAGTATTTTGTCAAGCTGAAACTTGCTGTCTTTATCCGGCTCAATCCCGGGTCCAGCATCGTTGATCACGGTTACTGACTTTCCGAAAATCTTCCATGCCGTGTATCCGTGCAAAAGCGTGGCGTAACCACCAGCACTCGAACCGGTAACAACAACCCTGTCAAACTCCCCACTCTCTTTTATCCACTTCATTGCAACGACTGCGTTAACGTAGCCGACGTGGTAAATCGTCTTGGTCTTACCGTGGTAGAAATACTTCACCACACTGTTTCCCATGTGCAAATCTCCTGTGTTGTAAGGAACAAAGACTATTGTCCAGTCTCTGAAGGGGTTTTCTGGCCTCCTGACGTCAAAGATTCCGCCTCTGTAGTACGCCGAAAGGAAGCAGAACTTTGACTCCAAGGCCACAACACTACCTATCCCAAGAAGGGGCTTACAATTGTCGAAGTCTGTGCATAGCATTGGTTTGCAGGTTTTGTAGTCAGCACACGCCCCTCCTCCCTCAAAGAAGATGAGCAGGTTGTTTGAAGAGCCTTTTCTCACCATTATGAAAGTTTTCTCCCCCATCCCATTAACGCATGGTTCTGGGAGCGGAACCTTCACCCAATCGATCCCATCATCCGGATCGTCAACGGGTAATTCACTGAAAGATGGCATACTGCTAATGTCCACAGAAAAGGGGTCCGCATACCTTTCCTCCACAACCTCATAGCTGCCCAGTGCCAGAGATGGTGCAACACTCAGGACTAACATCAATACTGCCAAAGCGAACCGCATGTAGAATGTTAGTATATTTTTATATAAAATTTTTGTTTAAAATAACAATCGTTATCATCATCAAAAATCCTTGGAAAACCAGAAAGATTTAAAATTAGGTTTGGCAATTTTTAAACATGGCAGTGGTGTATCCGTCGAAGGAGTGGCTCGATGAGCTTTTGAGAGTTGTCAACAGCGATGAGGAGTATAAGAGGGTTGCGGCAAACTGGGAAGGGGATTATCTGGTAATTTCCGAAATCGATGAGACTGCTTTGAAGGACTTTCAGAACCCGAAAATACTAAGAGGGTTCCTTTCCTTGGTTTACGCGATACCGAAAGAGAGAAGAGAGAAGTTCAAGGGCACACCCTCAGAGGTTTTTCTGCAGAAACTCGGTTTGTCGGTCGACGAGGATGTGGACATTGACTCGCTGAACTACGATGAGTTAACCAAGAAGGTTGCAGAGATTAAGCTCGATGAGGTTAAAGGGGCAGCAATGTACATCTGGCTGGACTTCTGGCATGGGGAAATGAGGCATGCAGAGCCAGTGGCGCCGGGAGAGAAGGAGGATGCAAGGTTCAAGCTCAGTGGGCCTTATGCGGCTTTCAAGGAGATGATCTTCAAGAAAATTGACCCGACTACGATGATCATGCAGGGGAAGCTCAAGCTTCAGGGAGACCTCGCATATATGATGAGAAACATAGCAACAGTAAGAAAGTACAACGAGTTGCAGAACTCTATTGAAATCGACACAGATCCCTAATTTTCCCAATTTTTTTGAATAGAACAAAATATAAAGCCGTTAAGTCACTTGGTTACGTGGAAGAGAAAGTAGGAATTGAGTGCTACATAACCTCAACTCCCGGAATGGGGGGAGAAATAAAGGCTGATGCGAGTGATTTTTACGTTGAAGAGGTAGCTGAGCTTAATTTAAGCGATGATGGGGATTTTCTGATAATCAGAGTTGAAAAGAAGAACTGGGACACTCTCAACTTCGTCAGGGTGCTTTCCAACGCTCTCGGCATAAGTCAGAGGAGGATAAGCTTTGCCGGGACGAAGGACAAAAGAGCTCTTACGGTTCAGTACTTCTCAATCTACGGAGTTAAGAGAGAAGAAATTGAGAAGGTCAATTTGAAAGATGCGAAAATTGAAGTGGTTGGATACGCGAGGAGGGCTATTCAACTCGGAGATTTGTTCGGAAACATTTTCAGAATAAAAGTCCAAAACTGCAGAGACAGCGAGATATTCCGGGAAACGAAAAGCGAGCTGATTGAGAAAGGCACTCCGAACTTTTTTGGTCTCCAGCGGTTTGGATCGATTAGATTCATTACGCACGAGGTTGGAAAGCTTATTCTTCAGAACAACTACAAGGAGGCGTTCTGGGTTTACGTTGCAAAGCCCTTTGAGGGCGAGAATGAGGAGGTCAGGAAAATAAGGGAAATACTGTGGAATACGAGAGATGCAAAGCTCGGCCTGAGAGAACTGCCGAAATACTTGAGGTATGAGAGGAATCTTCTCCAGAAGCTGAGGGAAGGGAAGAGCGAGGAGGAGGCTTTACTTTCACTTCCAAAAAACCTGAAAATGATGTTTATTCATGCATATCAATCCTACACCTTCAACAGGCTTCTTTCTGAGAGGATTAGGCAGTTCGGAGAGCTCAAAACTGTGGAGAAAGGAGACTTCGCCTGCTACCTGACCTTCAAAACACGCCCGACCTTCTCAGACTGCAGCGAGATTGACGTGAATGAGGCGAGGGTGAGATACCTGATAAGGGAGAGGGTCGCATCCCTGGCGTTGCCGCTGGTGGGTTATGGCACAGAGTTAAAGGGGTGGAGCAGAATAGCCCTCGACTTCCTCAGTGAAGATAACCTCGATTTGAGCAGCTTTAAGACAAAATACAAGGAGTTTTCATCCAGCGGGTCATACAGACCGGCGGATATGTTAATCGAGCATACAAACGTAAATTTTGATGGGGATGCGTTCAGCTTTTACTTGCCAAGAGGTTGCTACGCAACGGTTTTCCTGAGAGAGTTTCTCAAGAAAGAGCTTTCTTGACCGGCTCTACCAAGCTTTCCATCATCTCTCCAGCCTTAATCCTCAGGCTGTAATCGGCGATAGCAGTTAGCGGTGTCTCGTCGGGGTTTATTTCGATGATGACACCACCATTTCTCTTGACTATCAGCGGTAGTGACGCTGCCGGCTGAACCACCGCTGAGGTTCCGGCGACAATTATCACGTCAGCTTTCTCTACTTCCCTCATCGCCCTCTCAAGCACATCAGGGGGGAGCATCTCACCGAACCACACAACTCCGGGTCGCAGAAGAGAGCCACATTTATCGCAAGTTGGCAGGGGAGGGACTTTCGGAGGTTCCTGAACCTCAAAGGAGTTCTCACAGGATGTGCACTTCACAACCCTCAAACTGCCATGCAGATGGATGACGTTTCTGCTTCCAGCCCTCTCGTGCAGGTCATCAACGTTTTGAGTGATTAGGCATTTCAGGATTCCCATTCTCTCAAGTTCTGCAAAAGCGTAGTGAGCTTTGTTCGGCTCAACACCGAAGACTTTCTCCATCCTCCATGCATACCACCTCCAGACCTTCTCAGGGTCTTTGGCAAATGCCTGCGGGTTAGCAAGTTCTTCAGGGCTGTATTTGTTCCACAAGCCATCTTTTCCCCGAAAGGTTGGTATCCCGCTCTCAGCCGACACTCCAGCACCTGTTAGAGCGACGAGGTGCTTTGACTCAATCAACATCTTAACAAGTTTTTCCTCCATGAAGAAATGTCGCAAAATATTCATAAATCTTTATTGAATCCGTGTTTTTGTGAAGGCGGCGTATGTCCTGATAGCCGTAGTAGCAATTGCGCTCATTGCCATTTCTACGTTCAGCCAGAGCGATTCGCTTGAAGGATGGTACAGCTACGAGGAGGGGAAAAAGCTTTCAGAAGAGCAGGACAAAAAGATGTTCGTGTTCATAGGCACGCCCGAATGTCCGGTATGCAAGAAGTTTAAGGAGTTCTTCAGGGAAAACGAATCTGCAATGGAATTCATAAGGGAGAACTACATTCCCGTTTACGTGGATGCAACGAGAGAAAAACCTCCGGTTGTAGTCTTCCAAGTTCCCGTTTTCTGCACGGGCTTCGATGATAACCTCTCCTGCTTCTCTACAGCTTTTCCTGAAGAGCTCATGCAGGTGCTTGAGAAGTAACAGATTACATTTATATACAAACACCACGAACTTCGTACACTGGTTTTGATGAGGTGGTAGAATGAGGTTCAAGACGGTTGATCTTCCGTATCACGTGTATATTGGAGAGGATGTGATTCAAAAGCTCCCCAAGGTTCTTAGAAGCTTAGATGCAAATTACTTCCTTCTACTGACTGATGAGATTGTGAAGAACCTCGTAGTTGTTGGTCTAAAAGAAATGCTGTCTGAGTTCGAATACGACCTGATGCTCGTCGAATCAGCAAGGATGGAGGAGGCCAGGAGGATAGTCTTAAGGGGTGGTTTTGCAGATTACGATGCCGTTGTGGGTGTTGGAGGCGGGAAGGTGCTTGACGTTTCAAAGGTCGTTGCGTCAGAACTCAACGCAACTCTGATCAGCATACCCACAACAGCCTCCCATGACGGCATCGCTTCTCCTGTTGCAAGCTTTAAGGAGAACGGTAAGCCCCTATCGATATCCACAAATCCCCCTTCAGCTGTTGTGGCTGACCTCAACATAATAAAGAACTGTCCTATAAGGTTGCTAAGGTCTGGCTATGGAGACTTGGTTTCCAATGTCTCATCTGTGAAGGACTGGCAGCTTGCGAGAGATCTCGTGGGAGAGGACTACAACGAGGTTGCTGCATCCCTGGCTGTCATGCCAGCTGAGCTAATGGTGACCAAGGCAGATGAGCTTGACCTAACACTCCCCCCCCATCTCCAGATGCTGCTGAGAGGACTGATAATGAGCGGTGTCGCCATAGCCTTCGTCGGCTCAAGCAGACCGGCAAGTGGAGCGGAGCACAAGTTCAGCCATGCCCTCGACTACCTCGGTTACGGCAATGGCACTCACGGAGAGCAGGTTGCCCTCGGAACGATAATCATGGAGTACCTGCACGAAAAGCACTATGGCAGGGGAGACTGGGAGCAGGTGAAGACTTCCCTTGAGAAAGTTCATGCTCCGACAACTGCAAAGGAAATAGGCCTGACGAGAGAGCAGGTGGTGGAGGCACTTTTGCTGGCAATGAAGCTGAGAAAGAAGAGGTTTACAATTCTTGAAGCTGTTAAACCAACAAAGGAGGAATTTGAGCTTGTTCTGGAGAAAACAGGCGTAGCTTAAAGCTCAAGCGGCGCTTCACCAGAACACAGGACGTACAGTATATCTCCTTTTTCAAGCTTCGTGTCTGCTTCAGGCAGTATCACTTCTCCTCTCCTCACGACAGCAACAACTATACAACCCGTCTTTCTCCTTAAATCAAGCTCTCTCAGAGTTTTTCCGTCCATGTGATCATCAGCAACAACCTTTTCAAGGTTTAGGGACTTTGCCCCGCTTATAACTGTCTCAACAAACTCCGCGGCAGCTTTTTCTGATAGCAGTGAAACAATCTTCCTTGCCGCATCCCTGTAGGGTGAAAGAAGGATGTCCACACCCACCCTTCTCACCTTCTTCTCCGCATCCGGACTTCTGAGGATTGCAACAGTCTTTACGTTCGGATTTAACTCCTTGGCTGTTAAAATGGCAAAAGCGTTGTTAGCATCACTCATGCAGCAAATTATCGCCTTGGCTTTTCCTATTCCCGCTTTTTCGAGGGTCAGCTCATCGGTTGCATCACCGTGAACGGCAACATACCCGTCTTCTCTGGCTGCTGAGACCTTGCTCATGTCTGCGTCAACAACAACCACCTTATCCTTGGGAAGCTCCTTAATTATCTCCTTCCCCATAATCCCGTAACCACACAGTATGAAGTGGTTTTCCATCTTTTCAACCATTTTCTCCCACCTTCTATCAATCCTGCCCTCTATTATCAGCCCCATAAAGATGTTTACCGCATACAGAAACGTCCCTACACCAACAAACATGAGAAGCATCGAGATTGCTCTCCCTCCCGTCCCCATCGGCCTGACTTCGCCATATCCGGTTGTAGTTATTGTTATAACGGTCATGTAAAGGCTATCGAACCAGTCCCAGCCCTCAACGAAGTGATAACCTGCCGTCCCCGCCAGGATAACGAGCAAAAGAAAAGCTGCAATCTTTAAAAAAGGAATAGATGCTGAGTTCATCTCAGCTTATTTCACCCTTGAAGAGGACTCCAAGGTTTTCGAGAACTTCCTTTGCCTTCTCCTTATTATTAACCCGGAAGATTATCAGAGCCTTGTGCTTTTCGCTCGTGAATGCATAAACATAGTCGATGTTTACACCTGCATCCCCAAGTGCTCTCGCAATTCTGTGCAATGCTCCCGGCTTGTCCTCAACCTCAACAGCCAGCACATCTGTCAGTCTTACGGTAAACCCGGCTTCCTTCAAAGCTTTGTACGCCTCATCAGTTTTGTCAACAACCATTCTGATTATTCCAAAGTCCCCGGCATCTGCGATTGTGAACGCCCTTATGTTTATGTCGTGCTTCGTAAGAACTTCTGTTACCGCAGCAAGCCTCCCGGGCTTGTTTTCAACAAACACAGAAATCTGCTTTATCATGTTACCACCTTATATCTTTCTTTTATCTATTACTCTTTTAGCCTTTCCCTCGAACCTCTGCAACGTTCCTGGATTGACGACCTCAACCTTTGCCCACACATTGAGCACACTCTTCAACTTCTCAGCAATCTTTCTCTCCAGTCTCAGGATGTCACCAGTCGTGTCTATCTCCGCTTTCTCGCTAAGCTCAACCTGCACCGTAAGCTCGTCCAGACCATCTTCCCTGCGATCCACAATTATCATGTAGTGCTCTCCCACTTCAGGAATCTGCATCAGCACATGCTCGATCTGGCTTGGGAAGACGTTAACTCCTCTTATGATCAGCATGTCGTCAGCTCTTCCAAGAATGCGCATTATTCTCGGATGTGACCTTCCACAGCCACACTTGTCATTCTCCATGTAGGTAATGTCTCCAGTTCTCCACCTTATTAGCGGTAAGGCCTCTTTTGTGAGGGTCGTGACCACAAGCTCTCCCTTCTCTCCCTCTCCAACCTGCTCTCCAGTCTTGGGGTCGATTATCTCTATTAAGAACATGTCGGCCCAGACATGGATTCCACTCCTTTCAGTGCACTCAGTGAACAGTGGCCCGCTGAGCTCAGAGGTGCCGTAAACGTCGTAGGCCGTTATTCCAGTCTTTTCCTCAATCCTTTTCCTCGTCTCCTCACTCCATGGCTCAGCTCCAAAAATCCCAGCTCTGAGGTTCGTGTCTTCAGCTATATCCACTCCCATCTGCGACGCGTATTCGGCAAGGTAGATCATGTATGAAGGTGTGCAGGCTATAACGGTGCTGCCCAAATCTTTCATAAGCTCGATCTGCCTTGCCGTGTTACCTGCTGAGATTGGTAAAACTGTGGCACCGAGTCTTTCGGCAGCGTAGTGAAAACCCAATCCTCCTGTGAAAAGGCCGTAACCGTAAGCGATCTGCATGATGTCGTCATTGCTAACACCACAGCTCACCAAAGCCCTGCAGAGGCTCTCCACCCAGTTTCTTATGTCGTTTGCAGTGTAGCCAACTACTGTAGGTTTGCCTGTTGTCCCGCTCGACGCGTGGAATCTCACAACCTGGGAGAGGGGGACGCAGAACATACCAAACGGATAGGTGTCCCTTAAATCCTGCTTTTTCGTGAAGGGGATTTTTGGCAAATCGTTAATGCTTCTGATATCCGAGGGATGTAGACCTGCCTCCTTGAACCTCTTTCTGTAGAAGGGCGAATAGTCGTAAACTGTGTTTACCAGCGCTCTGAGTCTTCTCTCCTGAATTTCTTCAAGCTCCTTCGCTGACAGTCTTTCAATTGCTGGATTCCAGTACATTTATCACCACCGGTTTAAAGATGAGGGATGGAGAATAAAAATTTTAACCTATTTTTTGAACTCAAGATACCTTACATTTTCTGGGTCAAGTTTCTGAATTATCTTCATCTCCTCATCACTTGGAGGTTGTGTTGTTGCGTAACCGTCAATTATCGGTTCAAATGACATCTCGGAAAGCACATCATCAATGCTGAAGCCGGGATGCACGCTTATAAGTCTCAAACCACTCTCCTCGGCCTCGAAAACAGCCATGTTCGAGACGACTACGACTTTCTTGTCTTTGCCCTTCTCATAACCAATCCCTGTCTTGAAGTCAAGTTTTTCGACAAAAGTCCTTTTTGAGTGGTTAGTTGTCCACAGTATCAATTTCTTGACGATTGGTGAGAGATACGCTGCCGCAGCCCCTCCTGGCAATTTCACCTTTGGCTTATCGTAACTGCCAATACACGTCAGGTTTATGTTGGCATGTTTGTCTATCTGCGCCCCACCGAGGAACATTCCGTCCACTTTTCCCTTTGCAGCAAGATCAAACGCTTCTGCGAGCTCGCCAATGCCGATACATCCAGCAGCATGTCTTGGGTCTGCTGAAGAAGGGTAGAGTTTGAACTTTTCAGGGTCTGGATCTATACCCTCTGCAACAGCAAGGTACACCATATTGGGGGCATGAGTCAGTTTGGCGAGAAACATTGCGAGAGCTGGCATTGGTGATGCGAGACCGTGAAGGAACACCTCCCCATCTTTTATCTGCGATGCCATGACCTTTATCATAACGTCTGCGGGGTGCATTTCTACCACCTCCTTATGAATTCGTCAATATACTCTTTTACCTTTCCCTCTCTGCACATTTTGAGGTATCTCAGCACCTCTTCGTAGTCTGGTGGGTAGTAGTTGGGACATGCTGTTGGATACGCACCTTTCGGAACATGAACAACTGCTGTGGTGTAGCAGTAAGGGATCGTGTTCTTCTCTGGATTCTCTTTGAAGTAATCCGTTGGAACTATCTCCTCAGCCGTGATTATGAGTTTCTTCGCAGCCTTCGCCTTGTAAACATCTTCAAATCTGCTTCCCTCCAAACTGGCATTGCCACATCTATCAGCCTTCTGAACGTGGATAACCGCTACATCTGGAACTATGGCTTTAACAGCCACAATTTCCCCGCCTCCAAATGGGTCGTTGATAATTTTCCAGTTTCCAAGTTTTTCGTGCAGCTCAACGAGATCTGTTCCAATTATGCCTTTGACGGGCAGAAATGGAAGACCCATTGCACCAGCCCTCAAGCCATTCACAACTGCCCCACATGTTTCTTCGATGAACTGGATTTCGCCCTCTTGGACAGCCCTTCTAACGTTTGGAGCTAAGCCAAAAAGTTCAAATCCGACCATCGCAGCTCTTGCACACTTAACGCATCCTGCAGCTATGAGGATATCAAAATCCATTCCGGGTTCCCTGTCAACAATGGTGAAATCCTTCTTTCCAGACTGAATCAGCTTGGCTATAAATGCCATGGGTTTTCTGACCATCGATACCCCGCTGAAGGTTAGAGTGTCGCCGCTTCCCACTAAATCTACTGCAGCGTCGAGGTCAACAAGTTTATCTTTCATAATCTAATAGCTACATTATTTTTTTAAAATGTATCGAAAACAAGTTCTACCGTTTTACGACTAACTGTAAGCCAAATATAAAAATAATAAAAAATTTTAGTAGGTCCAGTCAATTACCTGGACGTACGGAACCTTCTCGAAGGTCCACTCGTTCTTCTCTGCGTCGTACTTGCTGCAGACGAAGCACTTCCACTCGTCATCGTTGAGGTCTGGATAGTCGGTTCTGTAGTAGTAGCCAGGCCATCTGGTCTCCTTTCTGAACAGCATGTGTCTAACGTGAGCTTCAGCGGTCCAGACTCTATGTACAAGCTCCCATGCTCTCATCAGCTCGTGCAGATCTCTTGCTGCAAGCTTCTCAAGGTCCTCCTTAAGGAAGGCAAGCAGCTCGAGTGCCCTCTCAAGCATCTTCTCGTTGGTCTTGTAGATTGTCGCAATACCTGCAGCATACTCATCCATGATCTTCTGCAGCCTCACAAGACCCTGCCACGGCAGGATGTACTCTGGGTTAACATCATCAGCGGTTGAGAGGTTCTTGTACTGCTCGTACCTCTCCATCGGAGCGTAGGCCTTCTTCTTCAGCTCCTCAACAACAGCATCATCAACCTCTGGGTTGGGCTTCTGTTCGAGGATGTACCTCACTGCAGCCTTGGCAGCGATTCTGCCCTCAGTGAACGAACCGCTGGAGAACTTGTGCGGGTTGGCTCCGGCACAGTCACCGATTGCAAACAGTCCCTTGACCGTCGTCATTCTGTTGTACTTCAGTGGGAAGAGCTTGGCGTACTCTTCTGGCATCAGGTCTTCTGGACCGCAGACCCAGAATCCAGCCTCACCGCTGTGTGAACCCATGATGTACGGCTCTGCTGGCATTGCCTCACTTGGAACCTCCTGTGGGTCGATGTTCTGGCACGCCCAGAGCAGTGCCTGGCTTACTGTCATGTCGAGGAAGTCCTCGAAGGCCTCCTCGTAGACGTGCTTCAGTTTCTTCTTGTCACCACCTGCAAGCTCGGCAAGTGCAGTTGGGGTGTCCATGTAGATCGGGCACTTGCAGTCCATTATCTCAAGCATGACCTGGTGGTTTCTCAGTGGCGTTGGTGTTGGAGTGGCAGTTCCATATGGCTCATACTTCTTCAGCTCATCAGCTCTGGTTTCGATGTAGAGTTCTCCAAAAGCGTTCTTCGCCTTGCACTTGAAGAACAGGAACCATGCTCCTACTGGCCCGTAACCGTCCTTGAACCTGAACGGGATGAAGCGGTGCTCGAACTGGGTGAGCATCGCTCCAGCCTTCATTCCCATGTAGTAACCGCTGCCAGTGTCGAAGATGGCATACCACGTTCTTCCAGCAGCCTCTCCAGTGCTTCTTGGTCTGAACAGCAGTGTTGCACCACCGGTAGCAAGAATGACGGCCTTGGCCTTGAACACGTAGAACTTGGGTTCTCTTACGCTAAAGCCAACAGCTCCAGCAACCGCATTGGGATCATTCTTGTCCTTGAGTAGCTCGAAGACCATAACTCTCTCATATACGTTCTCTTCGCCAACAGCCATCTTCGCAGCTTCGGCAATGATTGGCTTGTAGCTCTCACCGTGGATCATTATCTGCCACTGCCCTTCTCTAACATACTTGCCCTCGGGGGTCTTCCAGATTGGCAGCCCCCACTTCTCAAAGAGGTGGACAGCACCATCAACATGCCTTGCGTAGTCTGCAACGAGGTCTTCTCTTGCAAGGCCCATCATGTCGAGGGTTACGTATCTCACATAGTCTTCAAGGGTATTCTGCCTCTCAGACCTGCCGGTCAGATCAATGTATGTGTTTATGGCCGAGAGACCCTGAGCAACAGCACCGCTTCTCTCGATAGCGGCCTTCTCGACGAGTGTAACCTTAAGTCCACCAAGCTTTGCCCAGTAGGCAGCCTCGTAAGCTGCGCCACAGCCAGAGAAACCGCCTCCAATAATCAGGACGTCCGTCTCGACTACCTCTGTCGGCACATCGGCAGCCTTATACGTTTCAACCTTCTTCGGAACATATACCATTTTTACCACCTCACCTTTAAGCCTTCTTCTTTACCTGCGGGAATTCGCTCAGCCCGATAATATCTGGCTCGCCAGCCAGAAGTTCGCTCTTCAGGGCATCCTCAGTTGGTTCGGGGAATCCCTCAAATGGCTGAATTGAACCCCATGGGGTCGTTCTTATTGCGAACTTGAATCTCAGCACCTTCCCGTTTCTGTACTTGACTGTCCACATAATCGAATCCGTACCTCTCATTGGCACACATGCACCGCCAAGCGGGGAGTAGTCCACGTAACCCCTGACATCAACGGCACCCTGCGGGCACATCTTAACACAGCTGTAGCACTCCCAGCACATGTCTGGCTCTCTGTTGTAGGCCTTCATTGTCTCTTTATCCAACGTCATCAAGTCGTTGGGGCAGATGTACTCACACGCCGTTCTCTCCAAAGCCTTACATCCATCACACTTTTCCGGGTTCACAAACGATGGCATTCAACTCACCTCCAACTTTTTCCATACCATTTTAAAAAATTTAATTTTACTCTATGTCTGGTGGAGGGATATACTCATCCTCCTTCTTTGCAGCCTCCACCAGCTCATCCAGCCTTTCAAGGACCTTATCAATGACATCCAGAGACTTCGCCTTAGCAATTTCTTCAAACAATGCTCTTCTGAACGCTACCGGGACATCCTCAATGTAACCTCTTGAGTCAATTCTCGCTTTCTCAAAAGCTTTGAGAATCTTCTCAGACTTATCCTCTGGAACCTCCACGACCAAGGACTTCAGCTGTCCGCCAAAGAGGTAAGTGATTTTCTCCTCAAGTGGTGTGCCCTTGATCTTCTCGTATCTCGCATCATCCAAATATACGGCTATGTAGTGCGGCATCTCCATCACCTCACGCCTTAGGTACCTCCATCGCCGGGAGATCAATCTCAAGCTCCTTGTTTTTCATGTCCAAGTACCTTCTGTTAACGAACGGGTAGTTGTACACTTTCCACCACTTTACAATCTGCTTGTAGACTTCAGGTCTCATGACGACTCTCGGCGGCATTATACCCTCAGCCACCATTCCTCTCAGGAAGCTTCCACTGAACTTCTGCTTTGCATCGGTGTGTCCGCAGTTCTCGCTGTAGGCAATCTCCTGGCAGACCGGACAGTACCAGAACTCAGCCATATTCTGCGGGATGATTTTCAGGCCATAGTCCACCTCATTCGGTGGGGCTTCGAAGCCGAAGCTCGGAATGCCCTCGCTCCAGAGAATCTGTGTTGCGTACATGTCGTAGTACTCACCAACAGCTGCGTGGTCTCTTCCAAACATGTGGTGCGTACATCCCATATTCTGCCTGATAACTCCATGTAGCAGCGACTCGATTGGGTTGCCATATCTCATGTCCCAGAGCGTGAAGGTAACCATGTGCCTCTCAGGCTTGATGTAACCGTACTTGTTGACAGCCTCATGACCTTCAAGTATTGCCTCATCCGGATAGTCTCCTCTCCTCTTGGCTCCAATTATTGCGTTGACAAGAATTCCGTGGCATGGCTCAATATCGCCAGTGTATGCAGCACATTTCATCAGCATCTCATGTCCCACGTGGGGAACATTTCTCGTCTGGTGGGCAATGACTGTTCTCCACTTCTTCTCGTTCTTTATGACTTCTCTGCACTTTGACGGTGGGAACCAGAACCTGTCAAAGGGCTCCTTGAATTTCGGCTCATTCACGATCGTGTACTTTCCAGCAAGAATTACGGGTTTGTGCATCTTGTAAATCACATATCCAGGGTGCTTGTCGTTGAAGGGTTCTCTAACAACCTCGGGGTTCTTTTCAGGCGTTCCAAATGTGCGGGTTGCCACATCCTCAGGATCAATCTTGTAAACCTCTTCAATGTCGAGTGTCGCAAAGGGCTGACCTTTCAGCATGAGAAGCAGTCTGTCCCCCTCTTTGACGTCAAGAGCTTTGTAGTCCTCTTCACTGATGTCAAAAAGAATCGGATACGGGAAAATCCACTCGCTCAGCAATCTTCTCTCATTAAGAACTCTCTCCAGCTCATTCTGCACCATTGAGCCCTCAACGGGGCTGAAAAAGCCGTAACAGACGGACATTATTTCTCTGTAAACGTGGCGAATTGGCGTTCCATCCGGCAGCGTTGTGGGCTTCAGTTCATAAGTTGGGCATCCAGCAATCATTTTTTCAGCAATGTCTCTCTTTTTAACAACACTCTCTACAAGTTTTCCGCCGTGTGGTGGCGGTGTCTTAATCAAAGGCATCTATTCCACCTCCTAACCTATGATGTATTTTTTTTCACGACCTTATATAAAGGTTTCGAAAAATATTTTAATGATTAAAGGTTTTCGAATTTTCAAATTTGTTCAAAACCGTGAAGCTTTCAAACCCTTCGAAAACTAACGCCGAAAGGGTTCTAAAATTTTCTCGTTCATGATTTCGAAATTTTCGAATAACTTTCAATTAAACAGTACCCCCTCACACCATCCCAGAACTTTTTCATGCCGTCGATTTTTATCCTGAACCTGTAAAGAGGAGTGTCAAGGACGAGAGTCTCAAATTCTCCCCCCTCTCCAGCTAAATGCACTCCGTATTTCTTATTTAGCTTTTTAAGGTCTTCAATGCAGTTTTCATCAATCCTCCTGCCGAGAAAACTCTCGTCAAGCCCCATTGCTGAAACACTGACAATTACCGCTTCAAATTTCTCAGCAACCTCGCGCATTAGCCGTTCAGGGTCCATCTTCCACAGTGGTGCAATTAGCTCCATCCCAGCCTCTCTGCAAACCCTTTCAAACCTCTTCTTCTGATAATTTGACTCTATTCCCCCAATGCAAAGAGCCTCTGCATCAATTTCTCCAACCTGCTCAGCAAGCTCATCCACCTCCTTTTCTTCCTCACCAGAAACGTAGAGCTTTTTCAAGGGCAAACCAATTGACTCTGCTACAACATCAAGCATGTGGAGGTTTACGGAATGAAACATGTAAGAATCGGCATTCCTGGGAAATACACCGACCAGAGATACAAGTTCATGCTTCTCTGCCACCTTGTGCAGTGCGAGAATGGAGTCTTTTCCACCTGAAATGAGTGCGGCAACTTTCATATTCTAAAGAACTCTATTCTCCTTCCCCGGTTACTCTTAATCGCATTCTCGTAAACGACTTTCGCCACAGCCACATCCTGAATTGCCAATCCTGTTGAATCGAAAATCGTTATCTCCTCCTCACTCTCCCTTCCAGCCTTCAGACCGGCTATAACCTCTCCAATGGTTGCGTGAATGTCCTCAATCCCTATAACGCCCTCAGATATTGCAACGTTAATCTCACCACCATGTTTTGCCTGCTCCAAATCGTCAACAACAATTTTTGCCCTCTTCAGGATTTCAAGGTCGAGTTCCTGCTTTCCTGCGGCATCCGCTCCAATTGCGTTTATATGCGTCCCCTTCTCAACCCACTCAGCCCTAACAACAGGTTTTCTCGATGGAGTGGTTGTGACGAGGACGTCGCACTTACACACTTCTTCGATTAACTTTGCAGAGGCGGCAATTCCCTTCTCTTTGCAATGGTTTACGAACCTTCTGGCAGCTTCTTTTCTTACATCATACGCCTTAACTTCCTCGATGTTAAAAACTCTCCTCAGAGCTTCAAGCTGAAAGTACGCCTGAGTTCCGCAGCCAACGAACCCAAAAACCCTGCTGTCCTTCCTCGCCAGGTACTTTGCAGCTATTCCACCTGCCGCGCCGGTCCTTAAAGAGGTCGTGTAGGTTGCGTCCATTACTGCAAGAGGGAATCCCGTTTCGGGGCTGTTTAGAATCATGAGCGCCATAACCGTCGGCAAACCCCTCTCAGGGTTGTACGGGTGTGAGTTCACCCACTTTATCCCCGCATATCCCATTAAATGTGCTGGCATTGCCCTCAAATCGCCGTTCTCGAACTCAAGATACACCTTTGGAGGCATATCAGCCCTTCCGAGTGTATAAAGTCTGAACGCTTCCTCGACAGCATTCATCGCCTCATCCATAGATATCAGAGATTCAACCTCTTCCTGGGTTAAAATCAGAGTTTCCATGATATTCATCTTATTGAAATGTATTAAAGTTAGTGTCAAATTTTCTTGATATTTTGTAAGAAAATTTTTCAATGCAGAAATATTCCTTCAGTTGATGCTTTGGAAAAGCAGGCAAAACTGTTTTATCTTTCATATCTACCATTACTGATGAAGCTCAATCGTACTGCCGAAACTGTGCTCAGAAAGAGGTATCTTCTCAAAGATGATGAGGGTAACGTAATTGAGACGCCTGAAGAAATGTGCTGGAGAGTTGCAAGGGCAATTGCCAAAGCTGAAGAGAATTACGGAAACGATGTTGAAAAGTGGGCTGAGGAGTTCTTCAAACTTTTGTGGGAGCAGAAGTTCATGCCCAACTCACCAACGTTGATGAATGCCGGAACTGAGCTGAATCAACTTTCTGCCTGTTTTGTAATTCCCGTTGAGGACTCCATTGACGGCATCTTTAAGGCTTTATGGGACACGGCAAAGGTTCAGAAGAGCGGCGGTGGGACGGGGTTCAGCTTCTCTAGGCTGAGACCGAAAGGAGACATAGTAAAATCAACGATGGGTGTGGCAAGTGGGCCAGTGAGCTTCATGAAGATATTCGACGCTGCCACGGAGCAAATAAAGCAGGGAGGAAGGAGAAGAGGGGCAAACATGGGAGTTCTGAATGTCCATCACCCTGATATCGAGGAGTTCATAACGGCAAAGTGGGAGGAGGGTGTGCTGAGGAACTTCAACATCAGCGTCGCAGCTACAGATGCCTTTATGGAGGCTTTGAAGAAGGATGAGGATTATGAACTTATCAATCCCAGAACGGGGGAAGTTGTGAGGAAAGTTCCTGCCAAGAAGATATTTAACCTCATCGTTGAGGGTGCGTGGAGAAACGGAGAGCCGGGGATGATTTTCATCGACACAATCAACCGCTACAACCCCACTCCTCACGTGGGGATGATTGAAGCTACAAACCCATGCGGTGAACAACCTTTACTGCCATACGAATCCTGCAACCTCGGCAGCATAAACCTTGCAAAATTCGTTAAAGATGGTGAAATCGACTGGGAGGGTCTTAGAGAGGTTGTCTGGACTGCTGTAAGATTTCTTGATGATGTTATTGACGTTAACAGCTATCCCATCCCCGAAATTGAGGAAATGACGAAAGCAAATCGGAAAATTGGGCTGGGCGTGATGGGCTGGGCAGACACTCTTTTCCTGCTCAACATACCCTACGACAGCGAAGAGGCAATTCAGCTTGCTGAGAAAGTGATGAAGTTCATACAGGAGGAGAGCCACAAGGCTTCACAGCAACTTGCTGAGGAGAGAGGAGTTTTTCCGAACTGGAAGGGGAGCGTGTGGGAAAAGAAAGGGATGAAGATGAGAAACGCAACAACCACAACTATTGCCCCTACTGGGACGATAAGCATCATAGCGGGATGTTCGAGCGGGATTGAACCAATTTTTGCTCTCGCATACAAAAGAACGAACATTCTCGATGGAGAGGAGTTTTTCGAGATAAACGAGATATTTGAGGATGTTTTAAGGAAGATAGGGCTTTACAGCGACGAGCTTATTGAGAAGGTTGCTGAGAGAGGAAGCATTCAGGATATAGAGGAGATTCCCGAAGATATAAGGAGAGTTTTCAAATGCGCTCTCGACATCCCGCCAGAGTGGCACGTCAAAATGCAGGCAGCCTTCCAGAAGTACACAGACAACGCAGTTAGCAAAACCATTAATATGCCGAACTCTGCGTCAAGAAAAGACGTGGAGAAGGCATTTTTGCTGGCTTACGAGCTTGGATGCAAGGGGATTACTGTTTACAGAGACGGAAGCAGAGAAGAGCAGGTTTTGAGGATAAAGAAGGCTGAAGAGGAGAAGAAAGAGAGAGAAGCGAAGCCGAGACCACCGGCAAAGTACATCGAGCCAAGGCCAAGGCCCAGAATAACAACGGGCAGAACGATTGAAACGAGGACTGGTTGTGGATCCCTTTACGTTACCATCAATGAAGATGAATATGGAATTGCAGAGGTTTTCGTCCAGCTCGGAAAGAGCGGAGGCTGTGCCGCTTCCCAGACAGAAGCTATGGGCAGACTTCTGTCCGTCGCACTGAGGAGCTGGATTGATCCAGAAGTGCTGATAAGGCAGCTCAAGAACATCCGCTGTCCCTCGCCGGGCTTCGACAACGGAGAGGTCATCACGTCATGTGCGGATGGTGTGGCGAAGGTTCTCGAAAAGCACCTCAAGGGAGAGTACAAGAAGATAAAGTTCGAGGTTGAAGGAATCAAACCGCTGACAGCATTCACCGGAGAAAAAGAAGAAGAGGAGTCGAGGACGAAGCAGATTGGCGGTGTTTGCCCTGAATGCGGTAACGTCCTAGAGTATGGGGAGGGCTGTGCAACCTGCAGGTTCTGCGGGTTTACGAGGTGTGGTTGAATAACTTTTTATTTAGTTTTTGATTTTTTACTCATAATTATTGTTGTTTTTTATTGTTGTTTTTCTCATCATTATTGTTGTTATAATTTAGCGTAATCTATAAATATCATTAAAAACAAAATTTACGGCACATTGAATACTTCGGGTGTTCAGAATGAAAAGGTCTAAAGTTGAAATCGTTGCAGAAATTCTTCAAATTTGCTCCGGAAACGGAGTAAACATCACGAAAATCGTTTACAAAGCAAATTTGAACTCTAAAGTCGCCCAGGATTACGTTAATTGCCTCTTAAGAGAAGGTTTTATCGAATCCGTTCTCGACGGAAAAAGAACAAAATACAGAACCACCGGTAAAGGAAGAGAGTTCATAAAGAAATTCAGAGAAATAGAGGAAGATCTCGAGGCACTAAAAAGTGCGGAAAATCCCATTTTTTGATTTTTGATTCAAATAGAAACTAAAATATGAAATAAAGTTTCTGATAAATTATTCTTAATGTAAATTCATAATTATACTTCAAAATGCATATTAAAGCTAAAAGAAGAGTAATTTTATGAACTTTCCAGAACTAATGGATGAAATCCTTCTAATCTTGAGTGAGAAAGAAATGACTGAAAGAGAGTTGGCCAAAATTCTAAGGGTGGAGCGAAAAATTCTGAAAAAAGTGCTTGAGTTCCTGAAAGAGATGGATTTCATTGAAAGCGATAATCTGAGGCTCAGACTGAGTGAAAGCGGTAGGAAGCTGGTTGAACTTGACGTGTACTAATAATACATAAGAAACTTATGTACCTTTTTTCCCAATTTTCAATCGGAACAAGCAATACATATTTTTAATTTGTAATTATATTTCAATAAGCATATTAAAAATGGCTGACAACTACTTTTCGAGGTGATTGGAAGTGAAAAATGTTTGGTATAGCCTCCTTGTTGTGGGGCTTATTGGAATTGGACTGGGTGCGGGAACCATTGCGTACTTCAGCGACACCGAGATGGCTCCAGGAACCTTCACGGCTGGCAGCCTCGACCTGAAAGTGGATTTGAATAGCACATACTGGAAGTGGGATGGAAATGTCTATTACCACAACTTTAGTGAGAAGGATTTAGGAGAGAGTGACTACTTCTGGCAGCTTGATGACGTTAAACCTGGCGATTCTGGAGAGATGACAGTTAGCCTGCATCTCTACGACAACCCTGGATACCTGTGGTTCATGGTCGATGTCAAAGAAGATGATGACA
Source organism: Archaeoglobus sp. (assembly GCF_017656475.1). Classification (GTDB taxonomy): domain Archaea; phylum Halobacteriota; class Archaeoglobi; order Archaeoglobales; family Archaeoglobaceae; genus Archaeoglobus. The sequence goes on along the minus strand of NZ_JACDNT010000016.1, from coordinate 22,973 downwards.
ACGGAATAACAGAACCTGAAAGTGAAGCTGGAGACAGCACCGACGGAGTTGGAGAGGGAGAACTTGATGACTACATATACGTAATGATCTGGAGAGATGATGACTGTGACAATAAGCTGGACGTTTATGAAGATGAATGTGAGTGCCCAATTTGCGATGGCAACGGAAATGGGATTGAAAGCGAACAAATCTTGTGGGAAGGATACCTCAACGAGATTTCAGACCAGAGCTTCAACCTGAGCGAACACTTGCCGGATGGATACATGGAACCCTGCGAAACTTACTGCTTTGGAATATATTGGAGCTGGGATTCAACTGCTACTGACAACATGGCCCAGTCAGACAGCTGGGGGGCAGACCTGAAGTTCGCTGTTACGCAGCTTAACGATAACAGCAACCCGTTCGCAGGGTAATACAAATACACACTCCCTATTTTTTGGTGGTGGAAATGAGAAAAGCGATACTGAGCATTCTTTCCATTGGCTTCATGATGGCAGTGATTGCCACGGGCACCCTGACTTACTTCTACGACGTTGAGGTTAGTGATAATAACACAATAACGGCTGGAACAATTGACATCTCAGTTGACGGAGAGAACCCCTGGACCACATCGGTAGTTGTTACAGACGATGCAAAACCGAGCTTGAACTTCTGCGTTTACAAGCTCGTGTGTAATAACGGAACTAATCCGGCTGTTGTTTATACGAAAATAGAAAACATCACAGAATCGAACAACGTTGAAACAGAACCTGAGCTTGAAGCTGACCCATCTGGGCTTGTAAACGACCTCTCAAACGTGACGTGGTTCGATCTCGCATACAACGAGGGAGAGGGATGGAATGTCCTCATTTGGGAAGGAGTACTGACCGTGAGGGATGTTGAAGGAATTTGGCATGAACTAACAACGCTTGAGCCCAATCAATGTGTGAACGTGGCGTTCAGCTTCCACATGAAGAGCGATGCTGGAAACGAGTATCAGGGAGACCAGATGCAGTTTGACATTGTGTTCAAGGCCTTCCAGGTAAATGACAATGGTGTCCCTTACTGAGGTGTGAAAAATGAAGACAGCAGCAGCATTTGTTTTTATTGCAGCAGTTGCAATGGCGACCCTCAGCACCTACGCCTACTTCGCAGATGTTGAGGAAGCTAAAAACAACTACTTCGAGGCTGGATCACTGGATATTGGCCTGACTAACAGTTTTCCAAGACATGTTATTCTCGACATTTACGACTGGAAACCCGGTGAACCAGGAGAGGATGGAAAGCTTAAAATCTGGAACTGGGGAGAGAACAGGGGAGACCATCTGGAGATAAACTTCAGCTTTGAATACTACGAAGATGACAACGGAAACATTACCGACGGCTTCTTAGCTGGGCCGGAGAGCGACTCAGAAAAAAGCCAGAGCCCGATTGTCGGTGTTCCATATGCTACCGGGCATCTTGGAGCGAATAGAATGGGAAAATTCATCAAAATTCACCACCTGCACTTCAAGTGGTATATAGATGATGATTTGCCCCCTACCCGAGTAGACAAAATTATAGACAACTATCAACCCACAGCTGTCGGCTTGGCAGCGCCTTACAACCTTGTAGATGCCAATGGCAACGGATACATGGATTTAGAAGATCTGGCAATGACAGGATTCGACAACGTACCTCCCCCAGAAATAGATAACGATGGATGGCAAAATGGAACTGATAGTTATCTTGAACTGGCAATGTACATCGATTTCGACACCTCTGCTGGAAACAAATATCAGGGCGATATCACATTTGTTGACATAACGGTAAAGCTGGAGCAGGTGGCGAGTGAGTGATGAAAAGTTACGTCATATTTTTTTCCATTTCTTTAATTTTATTTGCCGGAGGAACTCTGGCCTACTTTTCAGACATTGAATTTTCTCCATCCACTTACACAACGGGTTATATTGATTTGAAACTCTGGCAAAACGGCTGGACAGATAATCCGGGAAGGCTAATTGACATCGAAGCAAAACCCTGCGAATACAAGGAAAAAATAATCAGGATAAAGAATGCCGGAAACAATCCCGCAATAGTTGACCTGAAAATATACAATGTAAGGGATTTCGGTGGTGAGTTTACGGAAGAGGAGGCAAGATTCGATCCGCTCAACCAGGTGAACAAAGTCTCCTATCAGACCTTTACCGGTATTTGGATTGAGTGCGACAGCTTTTCTCAGATGATTGTTGAAAACGATAACAAAACTCTGAGAGACCTTGAAGACGTAAAATTCTACACCTCGCCCATTAATCCAGGAGAGATATGCGACATCCACTTTACTTTCCACATCAACAGCACCGCAGGAAACGAGTATCAGGGGGATATTGCAAAATTTGACCTCGAACTGTCCCTTGAGCAGCTGGATGGAGGTAAAGAAGAAACCTGCTGGGCAATAGGTGAAAATTTCATTGAATTCAAGCAGGGATGGGGTAGTTATTTCCAATATAACGGAGGCACAGTTCAGATTCCAATCTATGCTGGGAAACACAACTTTGCGGGATTTCTTAAAGTTGAGGACGCTGGAAATGGAAAAATTAGGGTTACATACAACATGCAGGGATGGGAACTTCTCGATACTCACCTTTATGTTGGAGATTGCCCACCCCCAAAACCATCGCCAGGAAGATTCCCCTACAAGCACGAATCCGTTAACGCTGCTTTTGACGAATACATCGTTAACAGTGGGGATTGCATAGCTGCCCATGGCGTGGTGAGAAGATGAAAATTATGATTGCTGCTATCTCGTTGACACTCACGGCTGCTGTTCTTTACCTGAGCGGATTTAGAGTTCTGAATACATACGGCACCTCAATGCTTCCAGAGCTTGAGACGGGAGACCTGATTGTAATACATCCCAAAGAGAATGTCGAGCTGGGAGATATTATAACCTACAAAAAAACCATAAACGGAAAAACGTATTTAATAACCCACCGTGTGGTGGGCAAAACGGAGAATGGTTTCGTAACCAAGGGAGACAACCTTCAGCGTGTGGATGAAAATGTGAAGGCAGAAGAGGTTGTGGGAGTTTATTTGGGTAAAATACCAAAAGTTGGCCTTGTAGCAAACTTTGTCAGAACTTTCTGGGGCTATATGCTTCTCATTCTACTCCCAAGATTAGCTTTATTAATTATTGAATTAAAGAGTATTGTAGGCGGTGACTTAAAATGAAAAGAACTCTGATTTTTTCACTGCTCGCAGGGATGCTAATCTTAGTGTCGGGAACGCTCAGCTACTTTTACGACTCAGAAGTGCAAAGAGGCTACTTTACAAGCGGACACTGGGCTTCGGAGATTTACCCAGTAGAGAGCTTCGTTTTAAAGGAAAGCGATGTGAGAATCGTTTTCGAAGGAGAAGAAGGTATTAGGTATGAATATGACGTTATTTTCAGAATTGTTGATGCCCCCGGAGTTCCGGAATTAGACTGGGATGGGGAGAATTTTGTAGAATTCAACCTCAAAAAAGACTTAAATGACTGGATAGTCGGGATGGTTATCCAGCCTCATGCGAACGGCACTTATAACGGAATTCTCAAAATAAGCTACCCTTCCTATCCATATAAAGTTCTGGAAATTCCCGTAACGATTACTCTGGAGGAATAATATGAACCGGATTTTTACTGCTTTGGTGGTTTTTTTCATCCTTTTTTCCGGGTACGAGATTCTCACGGATGATGTCAGAATACTCGTTGTTTTGAGCAGCAGTATGGAGCCTCTGATGTACCCCGGCGACCTCATCATCGTGAAAAAGAATTCGGAAGTTAAGGTTGGCGATGTAATAGCTTTTTCCGATCCTTCGGGTAAAAAGGAAGTGCTAATTACTCACAGGATCATCGAAGTGGAAGATGAAAGAATTAAAACTAAAGGTGATGCTGTAGAAGACCCGGATCCGTTTAACGTCAGCAAGAAAGATATTTACGGTACTTTTAAATTCGGAATTCCCTACATAGGATACCTCTTCCATGAATTCAAGAGCAGAAATTTTCTTATGTATTTCCTTTTCATCCTGCTTCCTGCATCAGTTCTTATGGTCTCTGAATTCAAAACTCTTACAAAAAACGATAAAGAGTTGAGAAGAGAGGCGAGATTAAAGGAGATAAAATTAAGAAAATACAGAAAGCATTTTTCTATCTGGAAAGCCACAATCATTTTTGCTGGCTCGTTGATTGTGGTTTCACTGCTATCAACTCCATCGCTAACCGAAGAAAACGGTGTTGTTACCAATAATGGATTCTTTGACGTTTACGTTTTCCACGAGACCCCACCATACTACACAGTATTAAAACCCAATGAAAAAGTAGAAATCAAAGATTTTACAGTCATAAATGCCTTTTTACCCCTTTTAATATTATATCCAGCCTACAAATATGGGATACTCCCCTTCATCCAATTCGTTATGGCCTCGATCGTCACATTTTTCTTAAAACCGTTGTATTATAAAACACAAAAGAAATATATATGAATGGAGGTGAGAAATATACATGGAAGCTAAGTTGAACATGAGAAAAAATTACAAGGTCGTTATAGTCGCTTCACTGTTAACCCTGATAATATCTTCCTATATGCTTTACAACGGCTTAAAACCCGAAACTAGGGAAACTGAGGTTTTAATTAACCACTATTCCGCCCTAGCGTATTTCAGGGGTGGTGCTGAAGTTAAAAAAGATAACCCCATCTGGCCAAATGGAAGTTTTGTGACTCTTCCCGTCTATTCTTACTCTCTGACTCCTGAATACAGAGGAGAATTTTACTTTACGACGTCACCGAAAAGTGATGTGGATATTACCGTCGAAACGAGTGTGGTTTACTTCTACGAAGTAAATGACGTGCCTGTATGGAAGAAAGTGTATTTTACTGCCACCAACAGCTCAAAGGGAGAGATAAGGACTATTTTCGAGATAAACGTGTCCGATCTTAAAAGCAGGATAAATGATGCGCAAAACTCCTTTGGCGTCTTCCTTGGTAAAACGGGCGCTGAGGTGATTGAAAAAGTCAAATATAGTGGAATCATTAAAGGAAGGGAGGTTGACGAAACACTTACCTTCACAATACCTGTAGATGTACAGAGCACCTATTATTCATTCTCCACATTAAACGAGACCAAGGAATTTACAATACCTGAAAAAAGAATTATAAACGTTCCCAAGCCTTTTTACGCCACCTTGATTCCTGCTGCATTTGTGATTTTGTCCGCAGCATTTCTTATTGCTTCAATTTTGCTTAGGATCGTCTATAAAGACGTAAAATTCCTTGAAAAAGAGATTGAGGCTGCAAAAAGAGATAGACTGATTAAAAGCGCATCATTTGCAAAAATACCCGAAACGAACCTTGAAAAAGTCGAGGTTGAGACTGTTGAAGACATATTCAAGGCTGCAAATGAGAACCTCGAACACATTTTCTATGACAGGGACAAAAAAGTGTTTTTCTTCGTGCACGGAGGTGTGCTTTACTATTGCAGAGAAAAATGAATTACTCCTAATAATTTATTTTTGAAAAGACATATATTTTAAAAAATCGAATTAATATTCTAATTTAAATTCTTAAATTTAGAATTCTAAATTTTCTGAAATTTTCTATTTTGCAACAAAAAATTTATTTTGCAAAAGGTGAATTTGATATATGATGAGAACAATTACAATAATAATGAGCTTAATAATTGCCTTCAGTATGCAGAGTGCAGCAGCGATGCCGGTTATAATAAAGGTTTCGGAAGGCCACTTAGATGAAATCGCCAATTCAATAAAAAATGCAAAGAAAATAGAGCTGTTCAATGCAATTTCTGCGGATTTGAGCTACGAAGAAATCAAGAAACTTTCAGAGAATCCAGCAGTGCTTGGTATTTACTACGACGTGGATGTAAAGGCTGTAGATGAAATCCAGATGCTTTCAATGCCGGATTTGTTCTCGTCAACAGCCACATCAGATGGTACTGAAGACCTGTGGAACCTGAATTTCGTTAACGTTTCAGGAGTCTGGGAGATGGGCTACACAGGAAAAGGTGTAAAAGTGGCAGTAATAGACACAGGCATCGCACCGCACCCCGACTTTGGAAACAGAATAACAGGATTTGCAGACTTTGTAAACGGTAAAACAGAACCCTACGACGACCATGGTCACGGAACACATGTTGCTGGAATAATTGCAGGGTCGAGGACAGGTGTTGCACCGGAAGCAGAAATACTAGCTGTAAAGGTACTCGATAGCAGGGGAAGCGGTAAGCTATCTACTGTCCTTATGGGTATTCAGTGGGCTTACGAGAATGGTGCTGATGTTGTGAGCATGAGTCTTGGTGCACTTCCCGGCATAGGAGGGAGCTTCAGCAGAATTATCAGCAGTAATGAAGTTGCCGAAATCCAGCTGCCGGTTTACTCATCTCTTGGAGAAATCTACGATGAGATGGACAACTTCGTTCCGAGCTACATCAAGATGAGGATAAATCCGGATACAGTGAACTACGTATGGGCTGCACCACCATACGGCGGTGCCAGAGTGCTGGAGAGAGTTGTGGAGGGGCCTTTTACTTTGAAATTTGATTTAATAGGATACGTAAACGGAGAGTTTGCCGTAAAGCTCGAAAACAATGGAGAAGTCAGAGAGCTTCTGAGAATTTCGTCATCAAGCTACAACACCTGGAAAACATTCGAGTTATCCTCAGATGCTGGTGGAAAGCTTATATTTGAGTCGCAGGGTGATAACTACATCTGGCTTGACAACATAGCCATTCCCGAATACGACTTCTATGACGATGTGGAGAACGGAAACAGTGGCTGGAATGCAAGCGGGTGGTTCATAGTTCTTCACACCTTATCCAAAGAAATTCCAGAAGGCTTTGATTTCGAATTGATAAGCCCATCCGGAAGTGCGGTTGAACCCTACTGCGTTGTCACCACCTCATATTATGACTGCCAGTATTCACCTTCAAATGTTCTTGAGAAGGGGAACTGGACAATCAGGCTCTCAAGCTCCTCGACAAAGAAGGTGGAGGTTGATGTCACAGCATATGTCGTCTACCCATCCAACGGCCACGACCTGCTCAGCGAAGCTGTAAATGAAATTGTAAGCAGAGGTATTGTTACGGTCGTTGCAGCAGGCAACTCTGGAGAGCTTGGAGAGAGGAGTATCGCCTCGCCAGGTTCGGCAGAAAGGGCAATAACTGTTGGAGCAGCTGACAAAAACGGAAAAGTCGCCTACTTCAGCAGCATGGGGCCAGTTGGTTACGAGAAAGAGTACATAAAGCCTGATGTAGTCGCACCCGGTGTTTCTGTAGTTTCAACGTGGAGAGATGGCAGTTACGCATCACTTTCTGGAACATCGATGGCCACACCACACGTTTCGGGAATTGCAGCAATTCTTCTGCAATTCAACCCGGATATGAGCCCGAATGATGTCAAAAGAGCAATAGAGGAATCTGCCACCGACATAGAAGAGGCTGGAAAGGACGTCAAGTCCGGCAGTGGACTTGTAGATGCCTACAGGGCCCTAACCGCGGCCATGAACATTGAAGTTAAGAAAAATCAACCGCCAGTGGTTCTCTTTGAAATCACCCCTGAAAAGCCTGTTGCAGGGGAAGAAGTTCTCTTCAAATCACTCTCCTACGACCCTGATGGCAAGATTTCGTGGGTCAGGTGGGACTTCGGTGATGGTGAGTCCAGAGTTGGGCCTGGATTGCTCCACGTGTACGAGAAACCGGGAGAATACACGATAACAATAACAGCATGCGATGATAAAGGACTGACAAACTCCACATCCACCACTCTGAGAGTTTACGAGGCGACAGTTACAGTTCAGGGATATGTTAAAAACTCCGTAGGGATGGCGGTTAAGGCAGAGATAGTAACTCCTGACATGGTCGTTTCAGCAGATGATTCCGGATACTACGTTGTTGAAGTGGAAAAGAATGCGACGGTAACTGTCTTGGCTGAAGGTTATGAAGAGTACACTTTTACTGCTGAAAAGGACGGATATTACAACATAACGCTGAAGGACATAACTCCACCGAAGATACATCTTCCTGAAATCGGTGAGTACATAAACTACACCGAACTTGAGATAAATGCTGAAGTCTTCGACAACGAAACGGGTGTTTCTGAGGTTGTCTACTACCTTGATGGCTCAGAGGTGGAAAATACTGTTAAGCTCTCAGAGGGGTTGCACGAAATAAAGGTCCGGGCATCTGATTATGACGGGAATGCTGCTGAAGCTGCGTTAAGTTTCACAGTTGACGTAACAAAGCCGGAAATAACCCTAATAGATGCAGAGTGGAGTTCCGAAGGTTACAAAGTTACGCTGAAGACCTCTGAGGAAGTGGAAATCACTGCAGAAGGAGGAGACTGTAGCATACAGGGAGACGGTTTGAACTGGGTCGTTCTTGTAAAGTCTGGAAGTACTGTAACACTCCAAGCAACTGACAGGGCTGGAAATTACGAGACAATGCAAATAGTTGTCCCTGAAGTCAACATACAGCTTATTGCTCCGAGTGGTTTAACAAACACTGCTGAGATGAGATTCATTCTGCCGTATGAGGCAGGTTACTCGATATACGTTGATGGGAAAGAAGTTTACAAGGGAACTGGCTCAGGCGAGATTGCTGTTAACCTTGAGCTTTCAGATGGAGAGCACGTATGGTGGGTCAGGGCCTTTGGTACTGAGAGCGAAAAGCTCAGCTTCACGCTCGACACCAAACCGCCAGAAGTTGTCAGCGTTGAATTGGATGGAAATACGCTGACAGTAAAACCGTCAGAGGAGCTGAAGTGGGCAAAGGCCAATGGCATAGAAATGCAGAAAGAAGGTGAAGTCTGGACATGCAGCATATCTGACTCAGAAATAACGATAACAATGGAAGACCTGGCAGGAAATATTGGGGTTTACGAGTACACTAAGAAAAAGATTGTAGCTGACTTCACCTTTACACCGGAAAATCCAAAGGTCGGTGAGAGGGTGACCTTCAAAGCTTATGTGGAGGGTATAGAGTACAAACAGATAATATGGTTATTCAGCAACGGCAGGATGAGGATGGGTCAGACCACGACAATGTCCTTCAGCAGTCCTGGTGAGTACACAGTAAAAATGGCTGTTCTCACTCCAGACTACAAGATTGCCGCACTGGTAGTTAAAGAAATAAAAGTTTCTTAACTCTTTATTTTTCCCAGCAACTCCTCAACACTTGTCAGCTCTCCCTCCGACACCTCGATGTTCGCCTTGAACCTCTTAAAGCCATCGAAGTTTGTCAAGTAGCTCGCGTAGATGCCGTTCGGGATTACTCCACCACTTTCAGGTGCTTTATCAGATAGTTTTACCTTAAGCTTAACAATTCTGCCGTTGGCTTCAACCTCGACCACATCGCCGTCATTAACTCCGCTCCTCTTGGCAAATTCTGGATGGAGAAAGATGACTGGCTCCGCTTTGCTTTTTGTCTCGTCCATAACCAGAGCGTGCCTCGCCACAACGATGTCAGCTTCTACCTTCAAAAACTTGGAAAAGCGCATCATCACAATCCCTCCTTTATCTTGTTAAGGATGTAAACGTCGTTGACTTCCTTCTCCTCCAGAGGCTCAAGCTTTACCCTCACTCCATCACTTCTTACCATCGTCCCTCCAGCCTCCACGCCAGATATGGCCGAAGGAATCACCACGTCAGCAATCCTTGCGGTGAAGCTCATTCTCGGATCGACAACTATGGTGTTGATTTTTCCGAGCTTTGACGACACCTCGAAGGGGAGAGAGTAAACTGGATCCGTTCCTACAATCAGAGCGGCGTCAATCTTTTCGTTCTTCAAAAGCTCTGTGAAAGCGAACTCCTCGTCACTCTTGCCGTCCCTGAAGCTATACTTGTTCACATGCCCCACTCTCTCGAAAAGAGTCTCGTTGAAGCCCCTCATGTTGCCGTGGAATCCAGCGGGGATGAAGTAAACGGGAGCGACTTCATTCAGCTTTTTGACCATTTCCTTGAACTGGTTTAAGTCCTTCAGTCCATACTTGAGGCCAAGACCGCCAAAAATCACATTGAAATCTGCCCTTTTCATCTCATTTATTATCACTCCCGCATCCTTTGCGTACTTTGCCGCCTTGCCTTCAACGACCTTTACGAAGGAATCCACCAACTCCGCATCGTCATCGACCCTGATAAACCTTGCATTCTTCTTCGCCAGAACTGCGGTTTCACTCCTTCTCACATCGACAACGACCAGAAAGCGATCCTCATCATAACCTCTCGGCCTCTTTTTCCCCCTCGGATAATACGTATACTTCGACAGGTGCCTTGAAAGGCTGTGGTAGGGATTTGTCCCCCAGTAAACCAGCACGTACGCGTTGTCCCTCACCTCGTCAAGAGTTGTTGTCGGCATCTCTCCTTTCAAAACAGCCTCAACTAACTCGCCAAGGCAGAAGGAAGAGTTGTCATCAATGTATCCATTCAGCTTCTCCGCAACATCTATTGCGATCTTCTGAGCTTCAACAACCGTCGTGTCGAGGCCGTAGATAGCGGGATTCTTCGCTTCCTTAAGAATTTCAACTGCCTTCTCGATCGCTGTGTCAACGTCAACTTCCCTGCCGTCAACCCTCGCTACCGCTCTGTTTTCGTTGTATTTTGCAAAAATCTCCTTCCCCCTTCTGCACGCGTTGAAAACCTTTCCTTCTTTGATGTATACATCATCACAAAGACACGAACAACCTGGGCAGATCATAATCATCCCTCCAGAAATCTTATCGCGTCACTCGGACAGTTCTCCCTGCAAACCACACACAGTACGCGATTTTTACCGTATCTCCTGCAAGCCTGCATGTTTATAACCTTAACAACGCCATCTTCAACTCTCAGAATTGGATCATCAATGGTAGGGCCGTTGCCCACTGCCGCCCCTTTGGGGTCTTTCTCCACATGAACCGGGCAGACAACGACACAGTTACCGCAACCGGTGCATAAGCTTTCATCAACAATCAGACCCGTTTCGGTTGCCTCCTCAAGAGGCTTCAGCATTTCTTCAAGCTTCTTCCTCTGCCTCTCGTATTTTTTGTCCTCGTAAAGCGGTTTACAGTCTTCAAGCTTTTTTTCCCTGTTGAGGAGTTTGAAGGCAAAGCTCATGCAGGTTGCCTCACCGCATTTCTTGCAGTTGGTTTTTGGCAAAAGTTTGTAAATGTCCATCGGATTGAGCGCCATGATAATTACTTGGATAATTTAATTAAAATTCTTTTGCTGTTTCTACCTTTTAGCCCAACACCGAAATTACTCCAAAACCATACGCAATGAAAAGGGCCGAGATTATGCCAAACGGTGTCAGGATGATGTTTGGAGTGACGTTAAGCTTTCTGCCATCCCATTTCGAATTTATTACGATAGTGTAAGCTATGGTATAGAGGATTATAAGGGGAGATATCAGCTTCACCTCAACTCTCTCCGAGATGGCAAATACATAAGCCCAAAGAGCAATGGTGATAGCTGAAAGAGGATACAGCGACTTCAAAGCCCTTTCAGGGCCGAAGTAAACCGGCGTATTTTTCAGACCCGCTTTTTTGTCAAACTCGTAGTCTGAGACGGCAGTGGGAATGTAGAAGGTTGCCGCAAGGAAAAAGGCTGCCAGATAAATCGCCGTCGGTACTTCTGCCCCGCCAATGCTCAAACCAGCGTAAAATGCCAGCGTAGCAGCGAGGGCGTTGCACACCACATCCATAACCGGCTTTGCCTTGAATCGTGGTGGGGCAGAATAGACATAACCGACAACATTTGCCGAAAGCATCGCAATGAAGAACTTTTCATTTATCGCTGCAGCGGTTGCCAATGAGAGGACGAAGAAGATAAAGCAGTAAAGCCACGCCTCCCTTACTGATATCTCCCCCGTAACGAGGGGCTGAAGGGAAAGATTTAGATCTTTCACTCTCCCGTCGTGCAGTCTGTCGACATCTCTGTCGAAGAGGGCGTTGATCGTGAAGCTGAAGCTCATCCAGAAGATGAAAGAGAGAATGCCGAGAACTGCATGCAGAAGACTCGTGTTTGGAGTTATACCGAACCCAAATCCGACAGCATAGGGAAGAAGGAAGCAGAGCCACGCCACAGGGCGAAGAAGTCGCCAGAATTTTGAAGGGATTTCGACTTGATTGATGTTAGCAAGACTGTTTTCCATGAATTTTGAAAGACTGTTATGATTTAAAATTTTTGTTAAGCAACTCTTCGTATGCTCTGACATTTCTGTCAACAAGAGAGTAGTTTATAGTTTTATACTCCCTTATTTTCTCCAAATCAACGTCAGCGACAACAACCTCATCCGCATTTTCGTCGCTAAACTTTGCCAGAATCCCATCGAAGCTTGCGATGAGACTTCTTCCAACCGCTTCACTGCCTGTAAAAGTCCTCCCGACTCCTCCCGCCTTGACAATTGCGTAGGCGTTGTCGAACGATCTGGTGAAGTAAAGGCAGTGTCTGTACTCCTGACCCGGCAGTTCGGACTTTTTGAACGATACTACCGGATTCAGAACGATTTCCGCTCCTTTGAGAGCGGCAACTCGACATATTTCGGGATACAGAATGTCCGCACAGACCAAAGTGCTTACCAATGCTCCCCTCACCTCAAAAACCTCAAGCTTACTCCCACACTGAATTCCAAGGCTTCTCTCAACTCTCGTTGGATGAATCTTGTCCTGAACTCCAATAAGCTCTCCACTATCGAAAAGGAAGGATCTGTTTTTATATCCATTATCATCAACGACAGCATTTCCCGAAACAACAACACCATACTCTGAACTCACTCTCTTCAAAAAGGCGAGAGTTTCGTCCAGCACCTCTGGAGCCAGCTTAGAGTATGAGAAGTATTCGGGGAACAGCAATATCTCCGCCCCTCTCTCAGCCGCCTCTCTCGCTCCCTTTTCCGCACTTCCCAAATCACCAATCCTGCACTGTATCGCAGCTAACCTCATACTCTCCTCACACCACAGCAGTCCAATCTCGCTTTGAAGGGCTCACCAAACTCCTTCAGGGCATCATACCCATCTACCGCAAAGATCGTCCTGCCAAGCATAACCATTCCAGCCCTCCCCTCAGCACTCTCAACTGCCTCAATGGCATCTCCAACAAGCTCCAGCAGACCCGTTTCCTTAGCAAATCCGTTGGAGCAATGAAAGAGATTGTCAAGCGTCGGTTTTTTCAGAAACTCCTTTGTCCAGGTCCTTCCTGCCTCGGCAATTCTTTTTCGCTGAACATCGTCTCCAATTATGTCCTTTGTGGAAACCTCTCCCATTACAACAAAATCAAACTCAACATCCCAGAAAAACCTCTCCAGTCTTGCCATAGAAGGGCATGCGGCGTTCTTCCTCACCACCAAACCGCCAAATGTCTGTGTCACGACATCACCAAGACCCGTGAAGTTTTTCACCTCTGCAATGTGGGCGAGGTCTGCAGCATCAATGTAACTCATATCTCCAAGATTTGCCGTAGCCAATGCTGCAGCTCCACTCATGCCGAATCCACATCCAAATGGCAGCTCCGATTCAATTTTCACACCCTTCAAGCCAGCCTTTTCAATTACGTGTTCGAGAGTGGGAAAACCCCACTCCTCGCCATTGATTGTGGTTCTGCTGCTTTTCTCAGCCGTCAAACCCTTTGAAATCGTAAATCCCACACCAACACTACCCGACCTCCTCGGATCACTCTCCACATTAGGAGAGAAAATGCAGGTTATGCTTGCAGGAGCAAAAATCATAGGCAATCTTCGATATAAGCCTCAACAATTCTCTCCGCAACGTGCTGTTTTAACCCTTCAACCCACTCCTGCCTTTTTGGTGTCAAAATAAGCACTCTTGTGTCCTCCGTTCCCATCCCTCTCTCAAGCACGTCGTTCGCAACAACCATGTTCAGCCTGTCAACCGACATCTTCTCCTCTGCTACCCTCAAAAGGTCCTCATCGCTGAGTCCGGTTTCAGCCTTAAAACCGATAATAGGCCCACTGTAAATCTTCCTTACTTCCTTTATGATTTTTGGGGATTCTTTCAGCTTTAATACCAGTTCTGGGGCTGTCTTTATCTTCTTAGCTTCCGCATCGACTATGAAGTCGGCAGCTGCGGCGGAAGAGACGAAGAGGTCGCATCCCTTCTCGACTTCGTAGAGGACGGCTTTCATCATATCTTCCACCGACCACACTTTTATCTCCTTGTAGTTCGGCAGATTCATGCCGGAAGGTTTTGAGGTTATGTGAACAACCTCAGCTCCTCTCCTCCAGAATTCGAGGGCAATTTCGAGCCCCATTCTGCCTGAACTTTTGTTGCTGATAAACCTTATCGGGTCAATCTGCTCATAAGTGGGGCCTGAGGTTACAATAACTCTTTTACCCCTCATCTCCTTCGGATACAGTTCCCTCTCTACGTGGAGGCAGATTGTCTCAATATGGGGGAACTTCGCCTTCCCTTCTTCAATTCTCGGCTGAACAAACTCAACTCCCATGCTCACCAATCTCTGTATGTTTTCCAGAACTGCCTTGTTCCTCATCATGGCCTCGTGCATTGCCGGAACGATGATTATAGGTTTTCCTGAACCCAACGCTGTGGTTGCGAATGTTGTTACAGGAGTGTCATCGATACCTTGAGCTATTTTTGAAATTGTGTTAGCTGTGCAGGGGGCGATAAGAAAGAGGTCTGCATCCCCGTACTCGCCAAGAAGGTTGACGTGCTCAATGCTTCCCGTTATTTCCGTAACCACCCTCTTGCCAGTTGCAAACTCAAGAGAGTATGGGTGTATTATCTTTCTGGCTGCTTCGCTCATTACCGCAGTAACATCAGCCCCCCTCCTCACGAGCTCTCTCGCAAGCTTGACAGTCTCAATTGCTGCAATACTGCCAGTAACCCCAAGTACAATCTTTCTCCTCTCAAGCTTTCTGCTTCTCTTCCCCTTTATCCTCTCCAAGTGCACGCTTAACACCTCTCACAAACACCTCTGCGTCCCCACTCTCCAGGGCCCTTCTATACCTCGCCTTTTTTAAGACATTCTCCAAAATCTCGACTTTCTCCTGCAAAGCCCTAAGCTTTTCCTCATCAACTGGCCGAACTTCAAGCTCCTCCTCCTCAACCTCAAGCTCCTCCTCCCCTATGAAGAACTTGAATGGCTCCTCAACCCTTTTCTTTTCAACAATCCTCTCAACCGCTTCCTCCCATGCTTCTCTCCACGGTGCATCCGTTGCGACTTCCTTCGTGTAGTAGCTTGTTCTTGTGACCTTTATCAAATCGTAGGGGCAGGCGTTCTCGCATGCACCGCAGTAAATGCAGAACTTCTCGTTGAAGTGCACCCTCCCCTTGTCCTTCGAGATATACCACACTCTGTTGTGTTTGCAGATGATTATGCACGCTGCACAGCCTACCGGGTCGCAGCGAGCCATTCTCGCCTCAAAAAGTTCAAGTTTTCCCTCCATCGGCTTGATTGTTTTTGCAGCATCGTAGGGACAGACTTCTTCACAGTAAGCGCAGTGTGAGCAGAGTTCCTGATCTATGGTTATCTCTGCAATCTTTTCCGGAAGCTGGAAGGAAATGCGCTTACCCTCTACTTTTATTGCTTCTTCAGGGCAAACCTCCTCACAGAGCTTGCAGTAGTCGCAGGCAGTCTCGTCAATAAGAATGTCAGAATAGGGCATAACATCTTCCGGATGGGGCTCCTTCTCGACCATCTTGAAGACTTCGCAGAATTCTGCACAAATGCCGCATAAATTGCACTTGTCCCTGTCAATCTCAACCTTTCCCTCTATCCCCTCATTCTTCTCCTCAATTTGCTGGCGTGTAATCTTAACCTCTCTTTTTATGGCGTTCGTCGGACAGACTTTGTAGCAGAGAGTGCACTCCCTGCAGGTTTCGTACTTGTAGGTATACATCACTGGTGAGAGTGTGAGAGTTGACTTGTCCACCTTCTCTCCGTTTATGTAAAAATCGAAGGAGTTGAATGGGCAGAATGAGTAACATATTCCGCAGTAAGCGCATTTCAGGTGGTCTATAATAACAGGGGGCATATCGAGCCCTATTGCGATGTCGTGCACAGGCCCAAGCTCGATTGCTCCTACCGGGCAGGCGTAAACGCAAATTCCGCAACCGTTGCACCACTTGTAATCGTAATAAAGCTCCCTCAACTCACCTTCTGCTCTCTGAAAGTAGCGGAACTTACCATCTTCCAGCATCTCAAGGTCTCTCTCCACTTCCATTCCCGCCACCTTTCACTCCTATTCTTAAACACTTTTAACTCTTTGCTAAATAACTCTCTCGAAGCCCTCCTTTCCCAACGGCCTTGTGGCATCGATTCCCCACTTCGAAGTAGTTCCGTCCGCTGATGGGTCAAGACTGCTTCCTCTCGCCCCCTTAACCACCACCAAGTCCCTGTCCGGCTGAAATCTTGTCGCTATAGCAAACTCCACGTCTTCGTAATTCAGAATGTCGATGTCGTCATCAACAACCACAACCCCTTTCATGCTCGGATTTGCTGAAAGTGCAGCCATAATGGCGTTCTTGGCATCCCCCTCCGAACGCTTTTCAATCTGAACAATGCAGTGGAAGTAGTGACAGCTTCCCGGAGTCATGACGACATTCTTAACCTTGCAGACGTTCGAGACAAACTTGTAGATTACCGGCTCATACGGCACTCCCATGAGCATCTGGTGCTCCTTTCCGCCGGGAGTTATGGAGTAATATATGAAGTCGTCCTTAACGTACATCTCGTCGAAAACAATGACCGGCTCATCTCTAACAATGTCATACGTGCCCGTGATATCCACAAACGGCCCCTCCTTAGCAGTCTCAGCCGTGATTCTTCCGAACAAAACTATCTCGGAATCGGGGACGAGCAGACCTTTCTTTTCATAGAGAGTTAGACCACCCATCAGGCTTGCAGCGTAGCTGAACTCCTCCCCCTCACCAACTCTCGTGGCGGAGGCAAAGAGGAATAGCGGGTGAGTGCCTATGGCAACAGCTATTTCAAGCTCCTCTCCACTCTCCACCGCATCCCTCCACATCAGGTAGGTGTGTCTCGGTGGAACAAGACGTGCAGCAACCCTTCTTTCATCAAGAAGAAGCATGCGGTGGATGCTCGCGTTGAAAACCTCATTTCTCTTAGCAATTACAACTCCGGCGGTGATGTACCTACCACCATCACGCGGGAAGTACTTTATGACGGGAAGCTCATGGAGGTTGACATCAACTTTCTTCATGTTGAGGGCGGAGAAGGGCTCAACGCGTATCTCAGCTTCCCTGTCTTCAATCTTCGACAGCTCTTTGGCTATACTGTACGCATCCACGCCTAAATATTTTCCGAGCATTTGCCTCGACGATACGAAGTTCTTGGCTACTTTTTTCCCCTCGACGTTCAGTAAAACTGGAGAATCAAGGAGATTGCGGGATTTGAGAAACTCCACCACCTCATAGTGTCTCAACTCCTCTTCAATCTGAACGGGATTAATCAGGGCAAGAGCGTCACGAAGGTTCATGCATAGTTGTGCAACCCAGACAAATAAATCTCTTCCGTTTGTCGGGACGCTAAAATTTCTCCTGAAAAAGTTACAGCCGAGAGAAAAATCAATTTTTCAGCAAAGTTATGAAAAACGTAAAAGTTTTTTAAACACCCTCACCAAAGCTGGAACGTGAAAATTGAACGACCGAGAGGAACAAGGGATTTTCTGCCAGAAGAGATGGAAAGAAGGAGAGAGATTGAGAGAAAAATGAGAAAAATTGCGGAAAGCTTTGGGTACAGAGAAGTGATGACACCGACCTTCGAACACCTCGAACTCTTCACAAGGAAGTCCGGAGAGGGGATTGTGGAGGAGATGTACGTTTTCAAGGACAAGTCTGGGAGAGACCTCGCTTTAAGACCTGAACTCACTGCTCCTGTAATGAGAATGTTCGTAAACGAGTGCAGTGTGATGCCAAGACCGCTTCGCTTTTACTACTTCGCCAACTGCTTCCGTTACGAGAGACCGCAGAAGGGCAGATACAGAGAGTTCTGGCAGTTTGGTGTTGAGCTTATCGGTTCCAAATCCTACCTTGCAGATGCCGAAGTGATAATTTTAGCAGACAAAATTCTGAAAGAGGTCGGTGTGAAGTTCAGCCTTGAAATAGGGCATGTAGGAATAATGAGACACCTTCTGAAACCGGTTGGTGAGGAGAGGGCATCGAAAATCATGAGGCTGATAGATAAGGAGGATAGGGAGGGGCTTGAAAGGTACCTCGAAGAGATAAGGGTTGAGGATGATTTGAGAGATAAAATTTTCAGCTTGGTTGAGTTAAAAGGCGACGAATCAGTAATTGATGAGGCAAAGGAAATAGTTGATTACGATTTCAGCTATCTTGAAAAGCTTTCCTCATTGCTGAGAGATGTTGACGTTGACTTCACGCTCAACTTGGGCATAGCGAGGGGGCTGGACTACTACACGGGTGTTGTCTTCGAATGTTACGCTGAAGGTCTCGGAGCGCAGAAGCAGGTCTGCGGTGGAGGGAGCTATGAACTTTCCTCACTCTTCGGTGGGCCTGTGACTCCGTCAACTGGGTTTGCAATAGGCTTCGACAGGGTTTGCGAGGTTTGCAGAGTTGGAGAGAAGAAGAGGGATGTTGTCGCAGTCATCTCATTCAAAGGACTTGAAAGCCATGCTTTCAGAATCGCCAGCAAGCTTCGAGATGCTGGCATCACTGCGGTTGTCGATGTTATGGAAAGGAGTCTGAAAAAGCAGATGAGCTTCGCAAACGAGATTGGGGCAAAATATGCAGTCATCATAGCTCCAGAGGAAGTTAAAGAGGGGAATGTTGCCATAAAGAACCTCGAAACGCAGGAGCAGGTTGTTGTAGCTGAGGGTGATATGTTAAAGTTGCTGAAATTTGGCGAGTAAACTTTTTAATTAATTATAACATTCATTCCTCATGAAAAATCTGAAATACGAGGGAAAGGAGAAAGTTGGCATTATAACCCTAAATCGCCCTGAAACGAGGAACGCCCTTTCTCTGGAGCTTTTGCAGGAACTCGAAGACCTTATTGGAAAAATATCCAGAGAAAGAAGGGTTCGAGTTGTAGTAGTAAAGGGAGAGGGCAAAGCATTCTCCTCCGGACACGATTTGAAGGAGATTATCGACAGACATCCTATTGAGGTTGAGAAGCTCTTCAACCAATGTTTCAAAGTGATGCTTGCCATCAGAGATGCCCCTCAGCCCTACATAGCCATGGTCCACGGCATTGCCACCGCAGCTGGTTGTCAGCTCGTTGCAGCCTGTGACTTGTCAGTTGCAGCAAAATCTGCCCTCTTTGCCACCCCAGGTGTTAAAATCGGACTTTTCTGCTTCACCCCCATAACTTTCGTCAGCAGGGCGGTGGGGAGAAAGAAGGCCTTTGAAATGGGCTTTACGGGAGAGTTTATAACCGCTGATGAAGCTTTGCAGTTCGGGCTCGTAAACAAAGTGGTTGAAGATGAGAAGCTTGAGGAAGAAACCATGAAGCTCGCACAGAGTATTGCATTCTACAGTCTCAACACTCTCGAATCTGGAAAGAGGTTTTTCTACAAGCAGATATTCATGGAAGACTTTCAGGCCCTTGCCTATGCCACAGAAGCAATTTCGCTTTACAGCTCCACAGATGATGCTAAGGAGGGGATTAAGGCATTCTTTGAGAAGAGAGAACCTAAATGGGATTGAGAGATGGCTAAGTCCGATTCACGACTGGAAACGAGAGTATAAATTCCGCCTCCTTACCAGATTTTTCAATCCTTATATCCCCACCGTAGCTCTCCACAAGCTTTTTAACGATGAAAAGCCCCATACCTGTGCTTCCTGATGTCGAAAAACCCCTTTCGAACACTTTGTTTTTCACGTTTTCTGGAATTCCTGCTCCGTTGTCCTTGTAGATTACATACACTCTGTCAGAGGTTTCAATCTTCACATCTATTTTGCTTGCCCCTCCGTGCTTGACAGAGTTGCCAATGAGGTTCTCGAAGACGCTGTATATACTATCGTTCGCATAAACAACGGCATTTCCCTCCACATTAACCTCAACGTCATATCCTTTTGCCGATTCCTCGATAACACTCCTCAAATCGTAAGGCTTCAGATTATCCCCTGTTGATAATTCAAGCGCCCTTACCTTCTTTATCAAAGATACTCCTTTAGACACCGCTTCCTTTATTTTATCCAGAAATTTTCTGTTGAATTCCTCATCCAGCAGTTCTGCATAGGAACTAATCGTTGTCAGAATGTTGAGTATATCATGCCTGAGAATGCTATTGAGCAACCTGACATATTCAAGAAGACTCTCAATCCTTTTCTGC
This sequence comes from Archaeoglobus sp., assembly GCF_017656475.1. GTDB lineage: Archaea > Halobacteriota > Archaeoglobi > Archaeoglobales > Archaeoglobaceae > Archaeoglobus. The sequence goes on along the minus strand of NZ_JACDNT010000016.1, from coordinate 2,702 downwards.
ATTTCAACCCTTTCCGTGACGTCTGTGAATACGATAAGGTAATACTTCCTTCCTTCATCCTCAACAACCCTCCACCTTATCTCGTTCCACTGGTAACCGCCTTTCCTGATAACTCTTAACAAAAGAGGGTATTCCACCTCATCTTCTCTTCCCGTTGCGATTTTTCTGAAGGCATCAATAGCTTTTGGCACATCTTCAGGATGCACGGTTTGAAGCGGATTGGCTACACTTCCAGCACTTAGGCCGGTTTTTTCAGCTATTCTTTTATTGAGCATTACCACATTAAAGTTCTCATCAAGGATTGCGACCCCAGCAGGCAGTTCTTCAAGGAGCTTTTTCCAGTTCACATTATAAGTTATTATGAAGAATTAAAAATTTTGCGTAATAAATTTGCCGAAGTTCAAAAATCAAAACTCAACAGGCATCCATTACTACAGCATTCTCCGGACATGCTTCAACGCACGCACAGCACTCAACGCAGTCATCACTTCTTTCAGGAACAGCATAGGAATCGATTATCACGAAAACAGCGAAAGGGCATACATCCACACATTTCCCACACCCGTTGCAGGTTTCAAGGACAACTATTGCAGCCATGTCTGGATTTTCCTTAAGGCTGGCATATTAACTTCTCGTTTACTTTTCAGCGAAAGGTATTAATCTTAGGGTTTGAAAGCATTACATGCACGATATTGTCATCAGAGACGGTCTTTGTTTTATTGAGGGCAAATTTATCGAGTGCAGCATCGGTGTTGATGGGAACAAGATAACGCACGTGGCCAAGGAAGTTGAGGGGGGGGAGATAGAGATTGATGCTTATGGCTGCATCGTAATGCCCGGCTGCTTCAATGCTCACACGCATGCGGCAATGACTTTGATGAGAGGTTATGCTGAGGGTCTCCCGCTCAGAGAGTGGCTTGAGAAAATCTGGGAGCTTGAGGCAAGGCTTGACGATGAGGCTGTTTACTGGGGGACGATGCTTGCATGCGTTGAGATGCTGAAATCCGGCGTAACAGCTTTTTCGGACATGTACATCCACATGCATGCAGTAGCTGAGGCTGTGGGAGAGACAGGGATGAGAGCTGTTCTCGGCTACGGAATGGCGGACAGAGGAGATGAGGAGAGGGCAAAAAAAGAGCTTGAAATTGGTGTCGACTTTGCCGAAAAGTGGAACGGCAGCTTTGAGGGAAGAATTACCACCATGCTAACTCCTCATGCACCATACACCTGCTCTCCGGAATTTTTAAGAAAAGTTGCCGAGATTTCAAGGGAGAAGGATCTTTTGAAGCACATACACCTTTCCGAAACACTCTGGGAGGTTAAGGAGACAAAGAAAAAATTCGGAAAACGGCCGGTGGAGTTTTTGGATTCCCTGAGCTTTCTCGACTCGAACACTGTTTTGGCACACGCAGTTTGGCTATCCGACAAAGAGATGAAGATTCTGGCTGAGAGGGGAGCCAGCGTTGCGCACTGCCCGACAAGCAACCTGAAGCTTTCATCCGGAATTGCGAAGGTAGCGGAGCTTATTGAGATTGGCATTAACGTGAGCATTGGCACCGATGGCGCTGCGAGCAACAACATGCTCAGCGTGCTGTCAGATGCGAGAATCGGAGCCTTGCTCCAGAATTTGAGAGGTAAAAGTCTGAATCCCGTGCAGTGGCTGAAAATGGCAACTGAGAACGGATACAAGGCTTACAAACTCAACGGCGGGAGAATTGCCGAAGGCTACCTCGCTGACATTGCAGTTTTCGGCAAAACCTGCAGAAACTCCCCTATGCACAATCCCGCTGCCATGCTTTTTGTTGAAAACCAGGCGATTCATGTATTGGTGGATGGTGTGCTTGTGATGGAGGATGGAATTCTCGTAAACGTCGAGGAGGATAAAGTAATCGAAAAGGCAGAGAATGCTGCTCAGAAGTTGCTGGAAGGCTGACCAGAATCTTCGCAAAAAATGGAGAAAATTTTAATTATTTCCTATGTCAACATTATGATAATGTTGAAACCTAAACGACTGAGACTCAGAGGCAAGGAACAGGATGACCAAGAGCAGGAGCTGGAACAAGAGACCGAAAAACTTGAAGATTACGAAAAAGAGGCCTTAGAAGCAATAGAGGAAGTAAAGCAGAAGGAAGAGGTAATCAAAGCCAAGCGAGAGAAGAAAAAGAAAATAGGACTGCCCAAGAGAAAGGAGTACAGTGTTGAAGAGCATGGAGAACTCGTAGAATACTCTCCTCCAGTTGGATGGAGTGTTATTGAAGAGTACTGGTTGCTTGAGCCTTACTGCAAGGCTTTTATCATCTACAATGAGGAGGAGCAGGAGTATAGGTACCAAGTCGTTGAACCCAGGCTTGACCCATACGAAACGGAGGTTTACGGTCACCTTTCTGTTCTGCTTAAGGAGAGGCTTGAGGAGAAGTTTTTTGAGGATGAGAAGGTTGCTAAGGAACTCATTCTCAAAGAGACTTTTGATGAATTGATCGATGCCGTCGGATTCGAGCTGGAAGATAGATCTTACTACAAAATATGGTACTACATCATGAGGGACTTTCTTTACTACGACAAAATAACTCCGCTAATGCTTGACAGCATGCTTGAAGACATTTCCTGCAATGGTGTGGAGAAATACATGTATATATTCCATCGCAACTACACAAACCTCCGGACGAACATCATTTTCGATGATCCTGATGAGCTTGACAGCT
>NZ_JACDNT010000015.1 GCF_017656475.1 Archaeoglobus sp. | reverse complement strand
TGGGAAGTTGGTTGGTAAGGGTTAAATGGTGGAGGTGAAATTCCAAGTATGATGAGACAGGACCAAAATTTTGGTTCTTGGATTTGTGAACAGCAAACGATATATATTTTTACCATTTAAAAGCTACATGCGTCCCCTTGGCGTCACAATACTCTCGATCGCCCTTCTTGCCATCGGCTCTCTTGCCCTTGTTACGGGTGTTGTACTCATTTCCACAAAAGAGGAGTCTTATCCAGTTTTCGTTGAAGAATATGGAAAGCTGGTAAACCAATCCTTTGGCAACATTACAATCAGCGAGGAAGACCTGAAAACGATTTATGAAATGGCGTCATACATAGCAGCATTGTTTGGCTTTGTTTACTTAATAACAGGTTTTGGCCTTTTTACGCTTAAGGAATGGGGAAGAATCCTCGCAGTACTTGTAGCAGGATTCAACGTAATTTACAGCATATTTCTATTCTTTGTCCAGCCTTTGGCTGCTGTTGAGATTGCGGTCAATCTTCTCATCATATGGTACCTCATGAAACCAGATGTAAGAGAGAAATTCTCCCGAAAAATTACAATAGAGGAGCGCATTCTCGGCGACCAAAATCCTTAAATAACTCAGAGCTTAACAATTGATGCCGACGGTCATAGGACGGGGGAAACACCCGGACTCATTCCGAACCCGGAAGTTAAGCCCCGTTCCGTTCCGCGTAGTACTGTGTTCCGAGAGGGCACGGGAATCGCGGAAACCGTCGGCATTTTTATATACCTCCAGCAAAGGTTAGATCATCTTAATGGAAGTAAGGATAATTATTATGTCGATCGGCCTTCCAAGAGTGGGTTGAAACAGACAGCTTTACGTTCTCGAAAATGGTTGTAAGCAGTACTATGCCAGCTTAGCACGACTTGTCCATAAAATCTATTGGATTGCACTTCTCTACTGGTTGTAATTCCCCTCCTCTATAGCTACTGCAAGCCCAGCCTAAAAATTATTCAAGAGGGAGATGATGGCCCCCATTTTCTTTCTTTTTCCATCCCTCTTTTTGCTCTTTATTTCGCAGAGGTTGACTTCATGAGCTCCACAGCTTTCTCGACCTCTTCCTTTGTAATTATCAGCGGGGGAACGAGTCTGATTGTTTTCTCTGAAGTGTTGTTCACTATAACACCTCTTTCGAGACAATTTTGAACAAATGCGGGAGCATCATCAACATCGAAGCCTATCATCAGGCCAAATCCCCTGACATTTTCAAAGTGTTCATCAAGAAGCTTTTTGAAATGCCTTCCAACTTTGGCTGAATTTTCCACTAAGTTTTCCTTCTCAATAACCTCAATCGTGGCAAGTGCAGCGGTGCAGGCAAGAGGATTTCCACCGAACGTTGAACCGTGGTCTCCAGCCTGTATTTTTTCTGCGACCTCCTCCCTCAGAGCGCAGCACCCTATTGGCACTCCTGAACCCATTGCCTTGGCCATGGTCATCATATCCGGCTCAAGCTCGTAGATTTCCTTTGCGAACCACTTACCAGTTCTGCCGAATCCTGTCTGGACTTCATCGACGATAAGCAGGAACCCATGCTCCTCTCTCAGGTCATTTAAAGCTCTCACAAACTCTTTTTCAGCAGGATAGACACCTGCCTCACCCTGTATTAGTTCAACAATAACTGCTGCGGTCTCGTCATCGACCTTCTTCTCCAAATCTTCAATGCTGTTGAACTCAGCAAACTCAACCGGACTTATTAGCGGTTCAAACGGTTTTCTGAACTTCTCTTTGTGTGTAACAGACAGAGACCCCATCGTTCTGCCGTGAAAGTCACCGGTGAAGGACACGAACTTCTTTCTTCCAGTAGCTCTCCTTGCGAACTTTAGGGCAGCCTCTACAGCCTCAGTTCCGCTGTTGCAGAAAAAGAACTTGTCCATTCCCGTGATTTCATGCAGCCTCTCTGCAAGCTCTATCTGAGGGGTGGTGTAGTAGAGATTAGAAACGTGTATGAGTTTTTCAAGCTGTTCCTTCAACCTGTTAACAAGCTGGCGGTTGCAGTGACCTATGCTTACGCTCGCAATCCCTGACACTAAGTCGAGGTACCTCTTTCCATTTACGTCGTAAACGTAACACCCCTCACCTCTTTCAATAACCAGTTTCTGCCTGCTGTATGTTTGCAGGATACGCTTTTTCTCTCTCTCCACCCAGTCCATGAAAAAAATTTTGCTGAGTAATTAAGTTATTGCTCTGCCCTTATCATCAACTCCCTGTACTTTGAAATAAGGAACTCCGGCTCTCTGAGAACGGAGATGTTGTAAACCGCTATGGCCCCAAGCAGGTCCCCTTTCTCAATTCTTCCACCTTTTGGAGATATTACCACTGCGTGTGTTACCACCCTGTCTTCTTCCACCATTTTTGGTGGAGAGAAGGCTGCAAGATCAACAACGCTTCCGAAAGCGTGATTGAATGATGTTAATGGCTGAGTTATTGTTCCTGATGGGAATTCGAGGTCTCTGACTTTTACAACCCCCACATCTCCTTCATCCAGCTCAACGCTCTCCTCAGCAATTACCGGCTCGAACTTTCCTATACTGCTCCTCTTGAAGCTGAAGGGTGTAACGACGATTCTCCTTCTCATGAGCTTTCCGTTCTTCCAGTAAACGTGGTTGGCTTCAGCCCTTCCTGTCAGATGCTGGAAAATTCTTGCTGCCCTCTCTCCAGCGGAGATGTAGTAAACGTTCAGGATCCCTATAAGGTCTCCTCTCTCAATTTTACCGTCAAAAGCCGGAGTAAACAAAGCATGGGTTATCAGCTTCCTCTCCTCAACGGCCCTCGGCCTCCCCATGTGAGCAATGTCAATTACTGTCCCCAGGGCATGGGTCATAATGGCCATCGGAACTGGAATTGTATTCTCTGGCAGCTCGAGGTTCTCAATTCTCACCTTTGTAACTTCTCCTTTCCTCACCTCTACGTTTTCCCTTGCTATCACCGGATACCACTCACCAATGTGCCACCTGCGGTACCAGTACTCTTTCAGCTTCCTTCTCTCTCTTGCAACTTCTTCGTCTCTTTTAAAAACGAGATTTGCTTCCTGCTCTTTGAGTGAAATCGCTACTTCAGGGGCCGTTATAACTCCTACATTCTCCGCAGGAGCCACATTCATTGGATAGACCTTAACCACACCAAGGAGATCGTCTATCTCAACTGTACCATCTTCAACTGGTAGGAAGACCACGGAGGAAATGTTCTTCTGCTCCTCCACTTTGAAAAGCCTGTCTCCGTATACATCAACAACCGTTCCCAGTGCATGTCTTTGAATCGAAAGCGGGGAAACTGCCGTCTCGGGAGGTAATTGTATCTTCCTGACTTTTATTATAGCTGGTTTTCTCTTTTTAACTTCAACTTCCTGTTTGGATACAAGCAGCTTCCAGTAAGCGGTGCTTGCAGTTTTGAAGTATGCAGATGATATCTCAGCGAACCTCTCTTCAGGTCCGGAATCTCCATCAAACTTCCAGTAAACTGTCCTGACTTTCATAATAATTAATTAACTTAAACCTTAAAATTTTTTACGGTAACTTTTTTGACAGCCAGCCCTACTAAGCTCATGCAAAAGAGCTTGTCGATAGCCTTAATCCTATTGGTTGTCGCATCAACAGCCTCCATGTATCTCTACGATAAGTGGATTCAGGCTGAAACAAAGTACAGTCTTTTGAGAGTGGAGTATCTGAGCCTGCTGGAAGAAAGAGGAAAGTATGTTGAGGAACAGAGAGGTCTTGCTGAAGAGCTTGAAAATTGCACAAACATGCTGGAAAAAACGATTGAAAAAAACAGGAATGCAGAGAGAGACGTGGAGGAGCTTAAAGAGCTGTTATCAGTAAATCCTGAAAGATGGATCATCAAGCTTGAAGGTTCCACTGAGGAGAAGCTCGAAAAAGCAAAGCAGGCTGTTTTGGATTCTCTGAATTCACAAATCATATCCCGCTATGCAGAGATGATTGTCGTATCGGATGCTGTTTATCTGAATGGAAAAAAGTTCTCATTCGACTATGTTGAGGATGAAAACATGTTTGAGGAGAGGGATGCGGTTGTCAATCCTGAGTGGTTCCTTTTGCATAGAGTGGGTGATTGCGATGACGTGGCTGCTGCCATGGCGGCTGTGATGAAGGTCAAGGGTTATGACGTGAAGTTCTGTGTAGGGCAGAGGGAAGGTGAAGAAACCGAGGGGTCCAAGCATGCCTGGGTGAGGTTGGAAAATGGAGAGGACATTGACTACCGGTACTGCTACAACAAAGTCTGCGAAATCGAAGTCGGGTATTTCGGCAATGTTGCAGAAAAATGTGTAGGTATCTAAAGCATTTCCATCAATTTCTTTCTGTAGTACTCCAGCGCTTTATTCACGAAATTCTCGCTGAGCTTTCCGTGGAGTGATGGCGTCTCGAATATCCGCTTCGGAATGGAAAGCTCATCCAGACTGAATCCCAAATCCACCTTCAGCCTCGCCTTCTCCCTGTAAATCTCTCTGCCGAGTTTTTTGAGCTCATCAGGCGAGATGGAGTAGCCGAGCGGCTCAAAGGCTTTGGAAATAACCTCCGGTGTGTAAATTCCCCTTGCAAAGAAGCACACGACAAGGCTGGAAAGTGTCTGCCTCCAGCTTTCCTCCTCAATCAGCCTGTCAATTGTTTCTTCAGGCGACAAATCCTTTGCTTTCTGGTCGAGGCTGTAGCCCGCTGAATCGAGATGTGAGTGCCTCATTCCGGTCAGGTAGTTAAGGACTGCTGCATATCCTGTGTGGTAGCCGGGCATCTCGTTGCCGCCAAATGCAAGAGCGAACTCCTTTCCACCGTAAACCTCCGCTGCATGGCTGACACCCATTGCGAGGTGTCTGTAGAAGTCGGTTGGCTGCTCGTAAATGAAGTCTATCGCCTTCAAATAGCATTCAACATCCCCGAAAGCCAGCTTCACGAGAGTGTCCTTCTCGCTAACAATTCCCCTCTCAAGCGCCTCAGTCGCCCATGCAAGGCAGACACCGGTGCTCATCGCATCCAATCCGTAGGTTTCAACTCTGTGAATGAGCCTGAGCAAATCGTCCCTGTTTCCGATTCCGAGCATCGAGCCGAGGGAGTAAATCAGCTCATAGTCGTAGGAAATCATTATGGTTCTGAAGAAGTACGGCTCGTTCTCGTAAGGAAGCCTTAAGGCCGCAAGATGAATGCACGCCACCGGACAGTGGCTGCAGGCTATTCTTCTTCCGAGGTTGTACTCTGCAAGAGCTTCCCCGCTTATCTCCTCCGCCCTCTCAAACCTTGCAACTTTAAGGTTTCTTGTGGGAAGGGCTTTTAACTCGTTAAGGGGTATCACGTTGGCCGCTGTGCCCAGAAGGTGATACTTCTTCATTGCATCCGATTCAATGGCCATCCTGTATATTTCATCGTAAACCTCCCTGTATTTTTTGGCGTCGGCCGGCAGATACTTCTTCCTCCCCCTGACAATCAGAGCCTTGAGCTTCTTGCTGCCGAAAACAGCCCCAAGCCCAAGCCTTCCGTAATGTCTGTAGGTCTCGGTTGTCACACAGGAGTATCTGACAAGCTTCTCTCCCGCTCCTCCAATGCGCATCATTGTTCTCGTTCCCCTGCCCGGCTCATTTTCAGCGATGATTCTCCCAACAATTAGCGAATCTGGAATTCCCCACAGAACTCTGCCGTCCCTGAAGTATACCTTATCATTCTCGACAACGAGGTAAACTGGCTTTTTGCTGGCTCCCTTTATCACTATAGCCCCATAGCCAGCAGCGGCTATTGAGGTGGCTGTTCTACCTCCAGCATGGCTCTCTCCCAGATTGCCTGTAAGGGGGCTTTTGAACATCGCAACGGTCTTTGATGCAAGCGGATATGCGGGCGTTAGAGGACCGGTAGCAAAGACGATAACATTTTCAGGGGAGAGTGGGTCGGCCTTCGGGTTCATGTGCTCTCTCATCAACTGAACAGCCACACCTGTTCCACCGAGCCATTTCTCGAAAAGGTCTGGACGATGCTCGACCTCGTACGTGTAGTTGTCGAGGTCTATGATTAGGACTGCATCCCTCACGCTTCCACCTCCTTATAAGCTATCACTCCATGCGGGCAGTAGTCGGCACAGTAACCGCAGTGTATGCAAACCGCTATCTTTCCATCCTCCCTGACAAAAATGGCGTTGAGAGTACAGGCTTCAACGCAGTAATGGCATCCGAGGCAGAGGCTTTCCACATAAACAACTCCACCGCCCTTCTTTGGTTTTAACGCACCGCTTGGGCAAACCTGTGCACACGGCGGCTCTTCACATGCTCTGCAGAATATGACTGTTGCTCCTCTCTCAAAACCGCTTAAACTTACGGGAAGAATTGCAGAACTGCTGTTGCCGATTTCAGGTCTTTTTGCAAACTTTCTTGAGCATGCGAACATGCACAACCCGCATCCAACGCACTTCTCAATGTCCTCAACCACAAGACGCTTCATAATTCCTCACCTCTTTTTCAAAGGCTTCAATGAACTCCTCCTCCTTGCCCCTGTCTATGACGGTGGCAGCAGCAACTCTGTGGGTTGCATCTGCAAAACCTCCTACAGCCTCACTGGCCTTGGGTATTAAGTAATCGAGACCAGGCATTTTTCCTCTCAGAATGAGCCTTTCGAGTGGTGTTGGTGTTCTCGAGCTTACTTTTACAGCATCCCACTCAATCTCACCAAGGTCCGGAATGAACTTTGGTTGGTTCTGAAAACCTACGAGGTAGAGGTTATCTTTCAAAAAGGTCATGTCTTTTATGAGCTGACAGAACTCTCCAACCATTTTTACGCCCATTGGATAGAAGAAGTCTCTGACGTGGAACCACTGTGTGTACTCTCCGATTTTAAGCTCTCCATTCCTGAGCCTTTCCATCATCTGGTTGAATTTTTCATCCTTAAGCTTCTCAAGCCGCTCGACTTTTTTTAGGGTCTCCTCATCGAATCCTTCGAAACATGCTTTGATTCCAACTCTGTATGCTCTCTCCTCATATCCCACAGCTCCCAATGTTGTGAGGCGTGGGGCAATGACGTCAGCATATTCCCCAAATTTGGTGATGAGGTATCTCTCCCTTGCCCCCTCAAATCTCACCCTCACTTGTCCAGCATCAATGGCCTCTTCGAGGGCAAATCTGTCAAATCCCAGCACACCTCCACTCCTGTCGTGGTAGTCACCAACACTCCCCAAAACAGCGATGTAGGCATGATTTATGGCTTCCTCTTTTGCAATGGCCCTGAAAAATATGTAGTTCAGGCTTGATGCAGAAACGAAGACGTCTCCAGAAATTCCTGCGAGTTCTGGATCGAGGACGTGAACGTAATCACTGTCTATGTCCTTAGCAGGGTGGTGGTCTATTATTAGAACCATATTCCTTCCAGCGTTGATCTTGTCTATCATGTCTGCTGCAAGTCCGCCAAGATCCGTATAGATGACCATTCCATCTCTCGAAGAGTGTATCTTTTCAACGACTGCGGGGTAGACCTTCTCAATGCAAATCAGCTCTGCTTCAAAACCGCAGTATTCACAGAGTTTTTTCAAGAGTGCGGCAGAGCAAAGTCCATCAGCATCGTTGTGGTGGACAACGGTAACTCCATCACCGCCATAGCCTCTGATACAATCAGCCGCTATCTCAACCCAATCAAAAAACTCCTGATGAAGAAATTCTTCCATGTTAGATATTGTTATAAGGCTACAATAAAAAATTTTTCATCTGAGATGGATGCAGTCTCCCGCGTAGATTTTTCTACCATTGACTACAAGAGAACCATCTTCAGATAATGATTCTGCAACACCTTCAACCACTCCTGAAGAGGTGACTACCCTCACTTTTTTCCCGATGGTTGAACACATCTGTTCAATCCCAGTCCTGAGTTCATCCCACGAACCGCTCAGAAGCATTCGATAGTTCTTCGAGAAATTTTTAAGGACCAGCTCAAAAACCTCTTTTCGGGACATATCGAACAGCTCAGAAACGGAAATCCCGTTTTCAGGAGCGGAATTTTCCACATTGATTCCGATACCTATTATGACAAGAGGTCTTTCAACTTCACCGTGCAGCTCGGAAAGAATTCCGCACACCTTTCTGCCATGAATCAAAACGTCATTCGGCCACTTTACCTCTGCATCGGGAATTGATTCCGCAACGCTCAATCCTGCGATGAGTGTAAGCTTGGGCAAATCGGAGTAATCGAGAGGTGGTGAGAGTGTCATTGAGAAATAAAGCCCACCTTCCTCGCTTAACCACCTTCTCCCGTACCTCCCCCTGCCCGCTGTTTGCTTGTTTGCGAAGAAGAGAACGTTCGGTTTTCCATACTCCCTTGCCCTCGTGTTCGTGGAGTCTGTCTCGTTATAGAAGTGAACTTCTTTGAAGCCATTTTCAAAAGCTATCCTTGCAATCTTGTATGGGTTAAGCTCTATTTCCCCGATTATTCTGTAGCCGCTTGCTCCGGATTCAAGATGGACACCGCTCTCCTTTAACTTCTGTACAGCCTTCCAAACAGCAGTCCTTGTAATCCCTAGCTCATTCGCAAGCTTTTCTCCAGAGACTGGCTTGTCAGATAAAATTCTGTAAATTCTGTAATCTGTTGATTCACTTGAAATTCGCATGTAATGACGACACCATAATCTTAATAAACCCTTTTCTCCCTTAGCTCACTGGGGGCCCGTGGCTCAGCCTGGTTAGAGCGCTCGCCTGATAAGCGAGAGGTCCGGGGTTCGAACCCCCGCGGGCCCATTCTTGTGAGGGGCTATACTTTGGAACAAAGTAATAGGAGTTGCTTTTGTTGAAGAACCGAAGAATGATGACTAAACTCGTGGTTATTCCTATGGTTATACATACCTCTATGTTCCATGTGGAACAATCTGGAACATATTTTGAATCAACCTTAAAAGAACGCCAAATGCCAAAAAACAGCCAGGAAAGGGTTGATTTGCACATCAGAATTTCAAAAGAGAACTATATATCTCTCATAGAAAACTTCAGAAATCGTTTTTCAGAGACCATAAACAAACTATTAGACTTTCTGAGGACTGAACAACCCTTTGAAATCTTAGTTTTTGGAAAAAAGTGGGCTCGGGGGGAGTCGAACCCCCGACCTCCTGCGTGTGAGGCAGGCGTCATAACCACTAGACCACGAGCCCTTGTAAGCTTAGAGTGAAGAATGTTTATAATATTTATCGTGTTTCCCCGACGGCCTATCATTGCGTGCAACTGCACCCTCCGGCCGCAACGGCGGGTGTATAAATATTGGTTTTTGTGGATTTAAAACTACCGGTTTCATCCATTAATGGGAGAAGGACTCAGAAGGAAAGATTCAAACCAAATAATTGAAAATGAAAAAATTTGAATACGTTAACAACAACTGGCTACTCTCACTTTCCCTCCAGCCCATCCCTTTTCCTGCAAAACTCTCCACAGAATCTTACCCGCCCCACTTTTTGGCATCTCATCCACAAATTCGACTTTTCTCGGCTATTTGTATTTTTTAGGAGGATGTGTTGACTTAGGGCTCAACTTGTGCTCATGCGTTCGTATTCTTTAATTAGCTCTTCTCGTATAACCTTGCCTGTAGCCGTGAGTGGAAGCTCCTTTTTGATTATTATCCTCTTAGGAACGTTGTAAGGCGCCATGTTTTTCCTGCACCACTCAAGGAGATCATCCTCTGTTACTTCCCCCTCATACTCATCTTTTAATTTAACGAAAGCTATCGGTACCTGCCCTTTTTCCGGATCGCTAGCGCCAATTACGCCAACCATCTCTATTGCGGGATGCCTAAGCATGAAGAACTCTATCTGGGTTGGATAGACGCTAACTCCTGAGACCTTCAGCATGTACTTCTTCCGGGATATGTAGTAGAAGAATCCATCTTCATCGTACATTCCAATGTCTCCCGTAAGCAGCCAATCATCCTTGAACGCTTTTGCTGTTTCTTCGGGTCTACCCACATATCCACTAACCACAGAGGGAGATTTTATAGCAGCCTCTCCATGCTCACCCAGCGGGGCTAAGTTGCCATTTTCGTCGATGATCTTTATTAAAGTGCCCGGACACGGAATGCCGCAAAATGTTCCGCCATACTTCTCTGCTCTCTCTATATCCATATCATTCCTATGAAAACCAGCTGTGAATGTGTCGAAAGTATGAGTCTCCGTTAGTCCGTATGCAGCTTCTCTAAGGATTGTTCCGGTAAGCTCTCTCCACTTCTTCCTGAGCTCCTTCGTTAGGCCTTTGATGAAGCTAGAGCCCGTACAAGTCCTTAAAGAGGTTAAATCATAGTTCCCAACTTCAGGATGAATTAAAATTTCCCAGTAAAGGTCAAACGGAGCATACGTCGTTGTCACTTTGTACTTGTGAATCGCTTCCATTGCTGCTTTAGCATCCCATCTGGTGAATAACACTACAGTATAGCCAGAGACGGTTGGGCCTACAACACCCATGTCGTTGCCTGCAACCCAGAATATCGGCATAGCTGCCAGCCCAACTTCAGTCTGTGCAAGCTCTGCCGCAAATTTTTCGAAGTCAACTTCCTGCTCCGGATACCTTTCCACTAAAAGATGTGCGTTATTATAGGTGTACGTGCAAGCACCGGTATACACGATGTTCTGATGCCTGTGGTACACCCCTTTCGGCAAACCGGTGGTGCCACCGGTAAAGTTCATTGTCGCGTTATCGTCAATTGCGGCTCTCATATTAGGTTTCTTTGAAGAAGCGTTTTCTAATATGTCAGTGAGATACAGATTTTCTTCCATTTTCTGAGTAAACGCATTCATCGAGGGGTGGATTGGAATTTCAGGACTTTCTGGCAGAAAATCTTTGAAAGACGTTGCTATAATGTTGATACCATCTGAAACTTTTTTAGCTGCTTTTTCGACCGCGGGATAAATTAGGTCCAAGGTCAGTACAAATTTTGGCTTGGATTCCTGGAAGAAGTATTCCAACTCCATCTCCCTGAGCATTGGATTTAGCAAAACACAAATCCCACCAGCCTTTAAAGTGCCAAAGTATCCAATGTAGAACTCCGGAACATTGGGAAGAACCAGTGCCAGTCGATCGTCTTTTTCAAAACCGTTTTCGATGAGGTAATTCGCAAATTTGGTGCTCAATTCATCCATTTCTTTGTATGATATTCTTTTTCCGTAGTAAATTATGTAATCCTTTGACGGCTGCTTTTCAGCATACCTCTCCAAGTATTCCTGTATCGGGAATCTTTCCGAGCGGATATACAGGCTCTTTTGGCAGTGACGGATGTGGCCAGATATTAGACCACCTGTTTTCTAACATCTTGAAGTACTTTTCTTCCCTCATAAGTTACACCTTTCAAAGCGAATATGAATTTTTTACACAATAATCCATTTAAAAATTTTTTGATTATGGATGTGGCATAATACAAGCGTTCAAACAATGTACGGGGCTTGTTTGCTAGCATTTTTACACCATTCAATCTAATTAAACAAATGTCGAATGAACTTTCGACTATCCGTTAACTTTATAAATGATAGGCTAACTTATTATTTGTGGAGTTTCGAAGCGTTGCGGAGAGGATATGTGGAGATATAGTTCTTTCGGAAGATACGGGTGAAGCTCTGAGAAAGTGGAGGGGCATATTCAACGCAACACAGAGTGAACTGGCAAAAAAGATCGGGATATCACCTTCCGTGATAAGCGACTACGAGTCGGGTAGAAGGAGGCCAGGCACAGTGTTTCTGAAAAAATTCATAACTGCCTTAATTGAGCTTGATGGTGAGAGGGGGTATCAGGTTCTTTCGAAGTATCGCTACTTCATTGAGAGCGACCAGAGCGCAATCCTTGACATTGCAGAATATCAGAAAAGTGCCGAAGTACGGGAGTTCTGCGAAGTTGTAGAAGGAAAAATGCTTACAGATTTCGAAAGAGTCATACATGGTCATACGGCGATAGACAGCATAAACGCAATCCTGTCTTTAAATGCCTTCGACTTTTACCGGCTTTACGGACTCACGAGCGAGAGGGCTCTGATATTCACAAGAGTCTCAACCGGCAGATCACCCATGGTTGCTGTGAGAGTTTCAAATCTCAAGCCTTCTGCAATAGTGCTTCACGGTCTGGATGCGAATGATGTTGACGGGATGGCCGTTAAAATTGCTGAGATTGAGAGAATTCCTCTCATCGTTACTGGAATGGAGGTTAAGGAGATGATAAAAAGGTTGAGGAGGAAGTTTGCATGATAGGTATCGTATCGTACGGCAGTTACATTCCCAAGTTCAGGATAAAGGTTGAGGAGATCGCAAGAGTCTGGGGGGAGGATGCCAAGAAGATAAAAGGTGGACTCGGAGTTCACGAAAAGTCCGTTCCTGATGTGGATGAAGACACGGCAACCATTGGTGTTGAAGCTGCTAGGGAAGCCGTCAAGAGAGCAGGGATAGATCCTGAAGAAATAGGCGCAGTTTTTGTTGGGTCTGAAAGCCATCCATACGCGGTAAAGCCCACGGCAACGATAGTTGGAGAGGCTCTGGGTGTTGGCAACGACTACTACGCCGCAGACCTTGAATTTGCATGCAAGGCCGGCACTGCAGGAATGCAAATCTGCTTTTCAATGGTCAAAGCGGGAATGATAAAGTACGGTCTGGCCATAGGTGCAGACACAAGTCAGGCAAGACCGGGAGATGCACTTGAGTATGCTGCAGCAGCCGGAGGCGCGGCGTTCATCATCGGAAAAGACCCAATTGCTGAAATTGAGGCCACATACTCGTTCACCTCCGACACTCCAGATTTCTGGAGGAGAGATCTGCAGCCCTATCCCAGTCACGGTGGGAGGTTTACCGGACAGCCTGCATATTTCAGGCACGTCATTTCGGCAGCGAGAGGCCTGATGGAGAGGTACAGCTACAAAACCGAAGACTTCGACTATGCGGTTTTCCACATGCCCAACGCTAAGTTCCCTGTCAGAGCTGCAAGAATGCTTGGTTTTAGTGATGAGCACATAGGTCAGGGGCTGGTTGTGAGGGCTATAGGTAATGCCTACTCAGGTTCATCCCTGCTGGGCCTAGCAGCAACCCTCGACGTAGCGGAGCCGGATGAGAGGGTTCTTCTGGTTTCCTTCGGTTCAGGTGCTGGAAGCGATGCCTTTGCCTTGAGAGTCACAGATAAGATAAAAGAGTTTGAGAGAGAGCCAAAGGTCTGGGATAAGATTGAGAGGAAAGTGTATGTGGATTATGCGATTTATCTGAAACACAGGAGGAAGATAAAGGCATGAGGAGAGTTGCGGTTGTTGGTGTGGGGCAGAGCAAATTCGGCGAACTCTGGGATAAGGGGTTCAGGGATATTGTACTTGAGGCAGGAAGGGAGGCTTTGGAGGACGCTGACCTTGAGGGCAAGGAGATAGAGGCTATCTTCGTCGGAAACATGAGTGGTGGGAGATATTTGGGGCAAGAACACATCGCTGCACTTATCGCTGACTACGCAGGGCTTGCTGAGTTTGGAATTCCAGCAACGAGGGTTGAGGCTGCAGATGCGAGTGGTGGACTGGCAGTGAGGCAGGCTTACATGGCCGTAGCTTCTGGCATGCACGATATCGTAATTGCAGCGGGGGCGGAGAAGGTTACTGACGTCGGAGATCCAATGGAGATACTTTCTGCCTCTGTCGACATTGAGTGGGAGAGGTTCGTTGGCGGGAATTTACCAGCTCTTTACGCGATCATTGCCAGACTGCACATGGAAACCTTTGGAACCACAGAGGAAGACCTAGCCCTCGTTAGCGTTAAGAACCACAGAAATGGAGCTTTAAATCCCAAAGCTCAGTTCCGGAGGGAGATAAGAGTGGAAGACATCCTCAACTCCCCGTACGTTGCTGAGCCTCTAAAGCTTCTCGACTGTGCCTCTGTCAGTGATGGTGCCGCTGCCGTGATTCTTGCCAGCGAGGATGTTGCGAAGAAAATCACCGACACCCCTGTTTTCATTGAAGCCTGCACGCAGTCAAGTGATTATTTGGCTTTACAGAGCAGAAAAGATATTCTATCAATGAAGTCGGTTGTTAAGGCTGCGAGAGATGCATACAGGCTTGCAGATGTTGGGCCAGAGGATATCCAGGTTGCAGAGGTTCACGACTCCTTCACCATAGCAGAAATCCTCGCATACGAGGATCTGGGATTTGCTGAGAAGGGAAAGGGTGTGGAGTTGATAAGAGAAGGAGTGACGGAAATTGGTGGCAAAATTCCGGTGAATCCCTCTGGAGGGCTTAAAGCTTGCGGTCATGCAGTTGGAGCAACGGGTGTGAGGCAGATAGTTGAGCTAACACTTCAGCTCCGCGGCGAAGCAGGGAATAGGCAGGTGGATGCTGAAAAAGGACTTGCCTTGAACATTGGAGGGACGGGAGCTACAGCGGTTGTATCAGTTCTGGGGAGGTGATAAAATGGTTCCGAGGTCCTGGAGGAAGATTAGATATAGATACGACGTCAGGGGAAGCTACTGCGAGAACTGCGGGAATTATCACTACCCGCCAAGAAACTTCTGCCCGACATGCAGAAGGAAGGGAAAGCTTGTTGAAACTCTTTTCCCGGAAGAGGGTAGGGTTGTTAGCTACACGGTGGTGAGGGAAAAGGAACCGTACATCATTGCACTGATTGAACTCGATAACGGTGCAAGAGTCCTTTCTCAGCTTTCCTGTGAGCCTGGCGAGGTGAAAATCGGAATGAGAGTGAAAAAGGCCTTCAGAAGATACGGAGAGGATGGAGAGGACGGGATAATCCACTATGGAACGAAGTTTGTTCCGGTGGATTAGCGAAAGAACCTGTATATTTCCCTTGCTTTTTTCTCACCAATCCCCTCAACCCTCTTCAGCTCGCTAATGCTGGCGTTTGCTATTCTCTGAATGCTTCCAAAGTGTTCGAGGAGCTTTTCGGCCTTTTTCTCCCCAATTCCCGGAATAGCTGTCAGCATGGCAACTTTTGGATTCTCATGGCTTTTCAGCCTCGGAAGAATTTTCAGGTCGCCCTCAGAAACTCTCGCGTCGATGGACTTTAAAGCCAGGCAAAAGTCCTCCTCATTTTTGAATATGAGCGGCACAACCTGACCCTGTACGTTTTTAATCGCTATGCTCACCATTGCCCCTATAACGGCACTTCTGCTGATATCTCTGTTTTCGAGAGCTTCGTCAAGGTCACCGACAACAGCCAGAATCGATAGAGGATATCTGGCTGAGAGGAAGTGACACTGACGAAAAAGCCTCCCGTCAACTATCGAGCTAATGAAGTCGTTGGCGTCTTTCCTCTCAACAAGAACTTCATAAAGCGAATGTTTTACCAGATAATCTCCCAATTCCAGATGCTTAACGTAAACGTCAAGGCCAAAAGACTTTAGCTTTTGTACAATTCTTTCCGGCTCTCTGAAGTCGACAAAAATCATAAATACTTCTTGATTGTTTCGAGTAGTTTCTGCATTCTGAAGGGCTTTTTCAGCACCTCCACCGCTCCAGCCTCGAGCATCTCCTTCCCTCTCCTGCTGGCGAAGGCTGTGATGGCAATTACTTTTGTGTCGGGCTTGTACTCAAGAATTCTTCTCGTCGCCTCCACACCGTCAATGCCAGGAAGCTCAACATCCATTAACACTATATCTGGCATGTGCTCTTTGAAAAGCTCAATAGCGTCTTTCCCGTCGCTGGCCTTAATTACCTCATAATCTGAAAGCATATATCCAAAAATTTCAAGCAAGTCCGGCTCATCTTCCACTAACAATATCTTCTTCATAATCTCTAAACCCCCTCAAAAGCCTTCTAACATCCTCAGACTCGAGCCAACCAACCTCAAGCTGCTCTATTATTTCTTCAATTTTTCTAACCTGTTCAAGGATTTTATCCTTTTCCCTGCTTGCGAAAAGGTCAGCGTAGCCAGTTATAACGGCAAGAGGATTCCTTATTTTGTCAATAAGTATGGCAAACTGCTCTATGTTCTTTTCAATTTGCCTTAGAGATTCTTCTCTTGCCCTCTCAAGCCTTATGGCATCAATAGCAAAGGCGACATCATCTGCGAGCATCTGCAGAAGTCTAACCTCCTCCTCAGAAATTTTGAAATCCGAATATATCACGAGAACCCCGAGAACTCTGTTTAAGTGTGTTAATGGAAAAACGTAGGCGTTCAGATTTTTGTGCCCAGAAAAGTTGACACAGCCTTCTGGATGCTCCCCGCTCAATTTTATGACCGTCCTCTTATCTCTAATCGCTTCAGCCACGCATAAACCTTCCAAAAGCTTCTCGTCAAAGCTTTCCATCCCGTAGCTCTTCACTATTCTCCCCTTTTCCTCGTCAATAAGTGCAATCCACGCAAACTTGCAGTAGGATGAAACCTCCTTGATTACAGTTGTCAGCAGCTCATCCATGCTTTTCTCTCTTACTATAACTTCATTAATCGTGTTAATGGTTTTCAGGAGCCTGTTTGTTCGCAGCAACTCATCCTCAAGTCTTTTTCTCTCAGTAACATCTTTGAAGTTGGCGATAAATCCTGTTACTTTTCCATCTTCAATCAACGGCCTGACATTACCTTCAACCAGCTTTTCAACACCATACTTGGTTTTAAACCTGAACTCAAGCCCGTATAGGGGTCTTCTTTCTCTGAAGGCTTTGTTATACATTCTGAATACATGTTCAGCTTCATCTTCAGAAAAGAACTCCCTGAAATTTCTTCCAATTACCTCCTCCTTTCTGTACCCACTGACCTTCTCAAACTCCCTGTTCACCTCAAAAAAGTTTCCTTCCAAGTCAGTTACGATTATTATGTCAAGTGTGTTTTCAAAGAACTCCTTGTATCTTTTTTCCATTTCTATTTTTTCCGTTACGTCTCTGATAATTAGAAGAATAGCCGGTTTGTTTTTGAAGACGATATGGCTTGCGCTTACCTCAACATAAATTTCTCTACCATCTAGCAAAACAAACTTCTCAAGAGCTGGAGGAACCGGCTTCTTTTCACGGAGCATTTTCTTCATTCTATCTATAACAAAATCCACGTATTCTGGATGAATGAAATCCAAAACTGGCATTCCTATGAGTTTTTCAAGCGGTATTCCCGTCACTTCTGCAGCCCTCCTGTTGGCAAATAGGATTTTTTGCCCGTCGTGAACGATAATTGAGTCCGGGAGCAGCTCGATTAATGTTCTGTAAAAATCACTCTCCTTCACGTTTATCAGCACTGCAATCTTCCCATCATTCAGCTCATTGAATCTAACACTGTAAACTTCTCCACAAATTACAATCTCGTTAGAAACTTCAAAATCCATTCCCAATTCAAAACCGAGTTCTCTTGCTTTGTTATTCATCCCAATAATTTTATTATCTTGATTTATTATTATAACGGGATCAGGTAGTTTGTTGATGTCCATTATAACTATAAGGAAATTCAAAAATAAAAAACTTTTTGATTAAGCAACATAAATTGCAGGCTTGCCCGGAATTGCCTGCTTTCTCTTGTCTTCAGGAACTTTCTGCGTGTCGAGAATAACTTTAAGGCCGGTCTCGTTCTCAATGAATTTCAGATTATCTCTGATTACATCCCACTCGTCGATTACTGCAAGCTTCTTTCTGTCTTTAAAGACCCTCTTCGCGAAATTGGACACCTCTTTACCCATCTTTCTAAGCTCCTCATCCTGCATCAGAATCTTCATCGCCTGACCTACATCTTTACTCTCCGCTATTACTTTCGCAGCCTTGACCTTCCACTCCTCTGCTGGAGCGATGTAAATCTCCTTTGCATCGCTCACGAACTTCTTGATTTCGTGAATGTCCTCCACAAGGTTTCTCAGGTATTCTTCAATCATCTCTGCCTCCTCGTCAACCTTGCTTTCGTCGTATTCGGGGTATCTCTCAAGGCTGACGTAGCTGTCGTGCTTGAGGTGCCACAACTCCTCGCAAATGTGCGGGGCGAAGGGTGCGAGAAGCTTAATCCAGTCGTCAAGGATAATAACGAGGTTCTCTCCACCCCTCCTCAGATACCACCTCACGTCGTTCATCAGCTCGAAGAAAGCTGCGTTGACAGCTCTTCTCGTCTGCAGGTTGTCCATAGCTTCTCTGACGTTCTTAATCGCCCTCTGCATCCTGCTGATGAGCCAGCGGTCGAGAGTTGTCAGCTCCTTCTCCTTTTTCAGGTAGCTCTCCCTAACAAGGTTGTAGAACCTTCTGAGGTGGCCGGCAAGCCCCTCAACCTCCCTGCTCTTCCAGTCCGCATCGCTGTCGTACTCTGCAGCATGCAGGATGTAGAGCCTTGTGACGTCAGCACCGTACTGCTTTACCGCCCTTTTCATTGTTAAAAGCGGCCCCTTGCTCTTGCTCATCTTTTTGCCCTCAAGACTTACGTATCCGTTTACGGCAATTGCTCTCGGCCATTTGTCGGGAGGGAAAATGGCAACGTGGTGGAAGAGGAAGAAGAGGAGGTGGTTTGCCACTAAGTCCTTGCCGCTGCTTCGCAGGTCAACGGGATACCAGTACTCGAACTCATACCTTATCTTTTCAATCAGCTCTGCCTCGAGCTTCGATGATTCAGCAATTTTCCCCAATTCTCCCTTTCCGAGAAGGACGTAATCGAGGAACTCCTGCGTCATGTTCTCGGCCTTCAGCAAACCGGCGTTGATGTATTTGGCGAGGATGTAGTACGCCATGTATATTGTCGAGTCTGAGAGGCTCTCAATGAGCCACTCCTTATCCCAGGGAATTCTTGTCCCCAGCCCCTTTCTTCTGGCGCATGCCTTGTCTTTCAACCACTCAATCTTGTTCCTGAACTCCTCTTTGTAGTAGTCCGGGATTATCCGCATGTTTTCAAGGTGTCTCAGCACCTTATCCTTCCACTCTCTGTTTGAGTAGTTCAAAAACCACTGATCCCTGACGACCTTAACGACGCATTTCGTCCCGCACCTGCAGATTACTGGCTTCTCGCTGAACTCGTAAAAAACATCCCCAAGCCCAAGTTTTATCAGATCCTCGTGAATCCTGTCCTTAGCCTCTGCGACCTTCATTCCTGCATAATCCATCGTGTTGTCCAGCATGACTCCCATGTGGTACTCTTTCTTGTAGAGTGTCTTGGTGGCCTTCTCCAGCAACTCCTCGTCCTTCTGGCTTGTCACTCCAAGCTCCTCTATCAGCTTCTCAGCCGGTACTCCATCGATGTCAGTTTTTATCAGTACGATTGGCTTTATGTTCTCGACAATGCTTTTATCGATTCCATACTTCGCTAAGGTTGCATCATCTTTCTTAAGGTCTTCAATTGCAGCAAGGTCGTAGGGAGCGTGGGCAGGAACGCTCATCACAACTCCCGTTGCGTTATCAGTATCGACAAACTCTGCCGGCAGAATCGGAACTTTTCTGTTGACGAGTGGAACAATGACGTATTTTCCAAAGTAATCAGATGCGTCAACCTCCTCAAGCAGTCTGACCTTTTTCTCGGTATAGGTTAGCTTCTCGTACGCTTCTCTGCTCACAAACCACTTCTCCCCATCAACCTCTGCGATGACGTAGGTTGTGGGCTTCAACCAGATGTTCGTAACTCCAAATACAGTTTCAGGTCTGAGAGTGGCACATGGGAAGATTATGTCTCCATCTTCAAGCTTGAATTTAATAACCGTGAATTCGACAATCGTCGCCTCCTCTCCAGCAAGAAGGTCGTGATCCTCAACGGGATTCTGGTCGTTGGGGCAGTACCTCACCGGATGCGTCCCCTTCACCACCAGTCCCATGTCCTTGAGCTTCCAGTACTGCCACTCGATGAACTTCTGGTATTCTTCGTCAGTGGTCGTGAAAACTCTTCTCCAGTCTATTGAATAGCCAATGCTCTTCAAAGCCTGCAGCGCCTCCTTTGAGAAGTATTCCACGATTTTTTCGGGAGTAGTTAGCTGAAGAAGGTCTTCGAGGGGCACATCGTGGTACTTCGTGTAAACTTCGATCGTTCTCTCGTCCCTCTTTGCTATAAGCTCCGCCAGCCCTATGATGGGTGTGCCTGTAACGTGAAAGCCAAGAGGGAAAAGCACGTTGTAGCCCTTCATTCGCATATATCTGGCGAACGCATCCCCAATTGTGAAGGTTCTCGTATGTCCGGCATGGAGATTTCCATTAAGGTAAGGATAGGGAATTGTGAGGAAAAACTTCTCCCTGCTGTCGGGGTCAGACTCAAATATTCTGTCCTTCTCCCAGGCCTTTTGCCACTTTTCCTCAATTTCCCTGAAATCGCTCATGGGAAGTAGCTAATAAATGGGATTAAAAATTTTGGTGTTCCGATAGGTTTTGAGAATCGAACAGTCAATCCAGTTTGTAACCAAGCTTCTCGCAGAGCTCCCTTCTCTGCTTTTTCTCCTCTTCGTTTTCAATTCTTGTGACCGCTGTTCCATCAACTGCTCCCAAAACTGCCCTTCCCAGATCCGTCTCAGCCACAATGATCTCTATGGGGTTTGCTGATGCAACAAAAACGTTGCATACTGCTGGATGCAGCTTGATAGTGTTTAGGATATTTATCGGGAAGGCGTTTGATGTTACAACGACAAAAACGTGGCTCGCAGCAATCCTCAGCGCATTCTCAGCGGCAATCTTTTTAAGTTCTTCATCGTTGCCGGTAACTCTCACGAGCTTCGGTGCTGCCTCGTTCATCGCCACCGCAACCTTTATTCCCGGCACCGCTGTAAGCAGAGCCCTGTAAAGGTCATCCACGGTAAAAACTGAAAAGTTCGCCTGGCCAACCACAACCTGATATTTCAGATCGGGATTCAGAATTTCGACCTTTTCCAGCTTCATGATTGAAGTTACTTTTCTGGATTTATATCTTCCTCCTCAACACCTTTTGAAAGCAAATATATGCCAGCAAAGAAGGCTGCAATGCCAAGAGTCGCTGCAACAACTCTGTCAAGTCCGAGCTCAAATCCGCTCACCACAAACGGGTAGATTAGATAGACAAGGAGAGCAAAGAATAATGCGGGAACGAGGACGAAGTAAGCTCCTTTAATCTTAACCCCCATATCCATTGCCCTTCTCATCGACTCCCAGTTTCCCTGAAAAATCTCTGCAACAACGTAGAGCCACGTGACAGCTAAAAGCCCGTCTATGCCGCCTGCTTGGCCAATAAAGGCGGCCTTCAGACTTTCCGCTATGACAGCAGTTCCAGTACCAAACTGAACGTCGAGTGCGTTGAGGGAGTCTATGATCCCCTCAAAGGTCTCGGAGTGAGAGAGGATGGGGGAGATGTTGAAGAAAATGAGAACTGCATAGTAGTAAAAGCTGAAAGGCCTTCTGACGACAAGTCCTACAACGGGTATGGCGAAGAGCAACAGCTCTGCTGGGTAGGGGATAAAGTAGCGAAGAGGTGAAGTTATGAAGTGCTGGTAGGTTATTATTCCGGCTATTTCGGCAAGTATTAGGTTTAGAATGTAGATCATTTCACAACACCTGCCAGCACTTCTACAGCTTTCCCCGCCTCAACTTCAGTAACAGCAACTCCAGCAGCCCTCAGCTTTCTGATCGTGTTCTCCCTCACCGCATCCTCCACACTGCCACCTATGCTGTCATCACCCTTGAATGCAATTGCGATAACCGATACCGGAAGGTTTTTCCTTCCCATGGCCTTCATCACGGCTTTCAGCGGGTTACTTAGCTCCACCCTCGTTACGAAAATCGATGCAGGCTTCACAGCTTCAATGTACTTTCTCGTCTTCTCCACTGATGACAGTAAGCTCTCTTCCTTGTCCGAAACGTCGAGCTTGACGAGGGTTGAGTAAATTTTGCTGAACTGCCTCCTGCCCGATTCTGGATAGATCAGCAGCTCATGACCTACTGTGTAAAAACCAACCTTGTGCCCCCTGACTGCAAAGTAGTAGGCGAGCGAAGCTGCAACCTCCACAGCAGTTTCGAAGCAGTTCTTCCTTAAATCACCGTGAAGCATATAGGGATTCGCATCAAGAAATATCCAGACCGTCTTTTTACCCTCTCTCTCGAACTCGTTGACCATCAGCTCTCCAATTTTTGCAGTAGCTTTCCAGTTTATGAACTTAACCGGGTCACCGTAGGAGTACTTTCTGATTTCCCTGAAGTCCGTTCCCGGAACTCCGACTTTTGACACATCAATCTCAGGCACAGGTTTTCTCGCTATCCCCCTTCTCTGCTCGACTCTCCTTACTCTGTAAACTCTGCTTTTGACCTCTTTTTCAGCCTCAAACTCGATTTTCGCCCTCACCCTTCTGGTTGCGAAAATGTTCTCAGCTTCAACAAACAAAATGCCCAGATTGTAAACGCCTCTTTTCAGGGGCACGCATTTGTAGCTGAGCCTTATGACTCCTCTACCTGCTATGAACCTCCCTCCCGCGTTGCTCCCCTCTACAAGCTCGAATGTGTCGGGCAGGAAATGCATGGCTTTAATCAGGCCAAATCCAGCAATCCTGAGTTCAATGTTAACCTCAAGAGTTTCACCTACTCTGTCTCCTCCCTCAAACCTAACCGCACCCAGCTCAGCCTTGAATGGAAGATTGGGGAACACCAGCAGGAGTAATGGTAAGACGGAGAGTTCCAGAAGCTCGACTGAGTTCAGAATTACTGCGAGTTCTACGAGGAAAATGGATGTGAAGAGTAAGGATTTGCTAACCCTCCTGAGTTTCATACTTTGGAACCCTCACGTTTCCGAGAATTTCCTCTACCACCTCTTCTGCTCTCAACCCCTCAACGGCATACTCAAACTTGAGGATTATTCTGTGTGCTAAAGCCTCTACAGCCACCCTTTTGACGTCATCCGGAATTACGAAGTCCCTTCCGTCCATAACCGCCAAAGCTCTTGAGAGCTTCAGCAAAGCAAGCCCACCTCTCGGACTTGACCCAAGCTCTACGAGTTCGTGCTCTCTCGTCGCCCTTACAAGCTCGGAGATGTACTTTAAAATAGACTTATCAACGTAAATGGTTTCCACAACCTCCTGAATCCTTCTGAAAGTATCGAGGTTCACAACAGGCTCGACATCCTCTGTCGGGTCATCTTTCTTCCACGATATCCTTCTTCTGAGTATCTCCATCTCCTCTTCAATACTTTCTGGATATCCAGGTCTCATCCTGAGCATGAACCTGTCCATCTGAGCTTCGGGGAGTGGATATGTACCTTCTTGCTCGATCGGATTCTGGGTTGCGAGGACGAAGAAGGGCAGGCTGAGCGGAAAAGTCTCACCCTCAACCGTAACCTGCCTCTCCTCCATGGCCTCAAGCAGTGCCGCCTGAGTTTTCGGTGGACTGCGGTTAATCTCATCCGCCAGCAGGACGTTGGTGAATATTGGCCCCTTGACAAACTCAAACCTGTCCCCACGCCAGATTTTAACCCCTATTATGTCAGAAGGGAGCAGATCAGGTGTGAACTGAACTCTTCTGTAATCCGCACCGATAACTTTCGCAAAAACCTTTGCAAGCAAGGTTTTCCCCAGACCGGGATAATCTTCAAAGAGGATGTTGCCGTTGGTCAGTGCTGCAGCGAGCATCTTCTCAACGAGGTCTTTATCGCCAACGTAAACATCGCAAACAGCATTTACGATGCTGGAGCAAATGCCTGAAATTTCTCTCATACACAATCTGACACACACCAATATATCTGCGTTTTGATTAATGAGAAACGTCAAATAGCAGATTGCCTAAATAATGCCGTGAACCTTGCTGAGCTTTACAAAGAAATGGGAAAGCACTCGTGGAGAATTCTTGATGCAATCTTCAGGAACCTGTGGGATTATGAGTACGTCCCAATTCAAATTATCTCCTCTCAGGCCCGAATTGGAGAGGAGAAGGCGAGAAACATTCTCAGATATTTATCCGATTTAAGGATAGTTCAGAACAGGCAGAAGGATTATGAGGGTTCAACTTTCACGTTTCTCGGGCTGAGCCTCTACTCGCTCCACCGTCTGGTTAGAAGTGGAAAGGTCAACGCGATTGGAAAGCTGATGGGGGAAGGAAAGGAGAGTGCGGTTTTCAACTGCTACTCAGAGAAGTACGGAGAGTGCGTGGTGAAATTCCACAAGGTGGGACACACGAGCTTCAAGAAGGTTAAGGAAAAGAGAGATTACGGGGACCTTCACTTCTCCGTTCTTGCGATCAGATCTGCGAGAAATGAGTTTAAGGCTTTGCAGAAGCTTCAGGGACTCGCCGTGCCTAAAGCTTACGCTTGGGAAGGAAATGCAGTTCTGATGGAGCTCATAGACGCAAAGGAGCTTTACAGAGTTAGGGTAGAGAACCCTGAAGACGTTCTTGAGATGATTCTTGAGGAGGTTGCCAAATTTTACCGCAGGGGAATTGTCCACGGTGACCTCAGCCAGTACAACGTTCTCGTCAGTGAAGAGGGAATCTGGATCATCGACTTTCCGCAAAGCGTGGAGGTTGGAGAGGAGGGGTGGAGGGAGATTCTTGAGAGGGATGTTAAGAACATAATTACATACTTCAACAGAGCCTACCGCATAGAAAAGGATATTAATTCTGCAATCGATAGAATTCTGCAAGAATGAGTGTGGTGTTTGGAGTCGATATAGTAGGTGGTTCCGTCCACGGGAAGATCAAGCCGAAATATGCGGTCGTTGTTCTTGAAAACGGCAACGAGTTTGAAAAGATTGTTTCGAGGAGCAAGCTCTTCAGAATGATTAAAAAGGAGAAGCCGGACATAATAGCGGTTGACAACATTTACGAGGTCTTTAAGGACAAGAAAGACCTGATATTCTTCCTCAAAAACGCCCCGTCCAAAACCAAGCTCGTGCAGGTGACGGACAGGGAAAACTCCCTCCCAAGCCTCTCAAAGAGGTTCGGACTGAAAATAAACATCAGAAATCCGGTGGATGAGGCTAAGGCTTGTGCATACCTTGCGAGCTTTGGGATGGGGAGCGAAATTTCGGTCTTTACAGACAAAACGAGGATAACGGTTTCCAGAAACAGAAGCCTCGGAAAGGGTGGCTGGAGGCAGAAGAAGTATGGGAGGAAGATACACAACGCCGTAAGGGAGGTTTACAGAGAAATCCGGGACAGGATTGCCGAAGCAGGATTTGAATTCGTGGAGGAGGTAAAAAAGGGGTACGGCGGGATTTCGAGAGGGGTTATGATCGTCAACGCCCGAAGAGATAAAGTGCCAATCAACTCATTCAAAACGAGGGATGTGCAGGTTGTTGTTGAAGCCATTGAGAAGGAAAAAATAGAGTTCATACCGCTCAGAAAGACTCTCAAATACCTCATAGTTGGGATTGACCCGGGCTCAACGACAGCGGTAGCGGCACTCGACTTGAGAGGAGAGGTTGTAGACATAAAGAGCAAGAAGGGCTGGAGTCCGGGGGAGGTTGTGGAGTTCATATCCTCACTCGGAAAGCCGGTTGTGATTTCCACAGATAAAAGCTCCCCACCTGAATTCGTTTCGAAGATAAGGGCCTCGTTCAACGCTGTTCTTTACACTCCAAGAGAGGACATGAGTGTGGAAAAGAAAAGAATCTTGACATCTAAGTACGCAACTTCCAACGACCACGAGAGGGATGCGTTGGCCGCTGCAATAGATGCATTCAACAGCTACAAGAACAAGCTGATAAACGTCGAGAAGCGCCTTCCTGCAGGACTGGATTCTGATAGAATAAAGGCAGAGGTCATCAAGGGAACACCTCTGAAAGAGATACTTTCTGTAACCAAGGAAGAAAGCAAGACCGAGAAGCTTCAGACGGACACGGTAAGCAGGGATGAAGTAATCAGGAGAGACAAAGTTATAGAGAGACTGAAGGAGGAGAACAGAATTCTTTCGAGGAAGATAAAGGAGCTTAAGGACGAAATAGAAAATCTGCGGGCGAGGATTGCCTCGATTTCGAGGGAGGAGCATGAGAAGATAAGAAAGGACACCTATGTGAAAAATCTTGAAAGGGAAATCCTTGACCTCAGGAAGAGGCTGAAGGAGAAGGATGAGGAGATTGAGCAGCTGAAGGAGAGAATTGCCGTGCTGAGAAAAATGAAAATGCTTGAGTTCCAGGGGTGGAAAGAGGCGAAGGTTCTCAGAAAGTTCACCAGGGAGGAGATTGAGAGGGCTGAGAGGGAAATGGGTATTTCAGAGGGTGATATTGTCATCATCATGGATTCGAGCGGTGGAAGCGCCTCTCTGGCTGAGATGCTCTGCAAAAAGGGAATCAAGGCAATAATATGCAGCAGTGAAATGTCTCATCTTGCTGCTGAGACCTTCGAGAAATACAACATTCCGAGAATTTCTTTCGATGAGGTTGAGTTTATGATGGGCGACGATGTTGCAGTTGTTAATGCCGAAAAGTTCGAGAAGGTTTATGGTGAGAGGCTTGAGGAAACAAAAAGGAGAAAAATCGACCAGCTTGAGAAGCTTGTTGAGGACTACAGAAAGAGAAGGGTGGTTTAATGAGACTTCTTTTTTCTTCAATGTTTCTCTACGAGTACTCGACAGATATCATTGCCAAAGCTGTTAGGCTTGCGGAGTATGACGGTGTGGAGTTCTGGCCGGAGACTCCTTACTTCTGGGTTGACAGGGCCATGGACAAGCTTGAATGCTTCAAGGACTTCGATAACGCCATCCATGCTCCGGTGCTGGATTTAAACCCAGTCTCCGTGAATCAAGATTTGTGCGACCTCACCCTGAAAGAGACTCTGTACTCCATTGCTCTCGCAGCGAAAATCGGTGCTCAGCCAGTGACGGTGCATGCAGGGAAGAGGAGCGCAGCAAGAGAACCTGTGTGGGCGGATTACCTCTCACTAAATCGCTATCTGAGGATTTCAAGCAGATTTGCGAAAATCAAGGGGGTTACGGTAGGTCTTGAGAACTCCGAAAACAGAATAAACAACCTCTGCAAGACTGCTGAGGAAATTAAGGAGTTTGTGGAGGCTCATGACATAATGTTCACCTTCGACATCAAGCACGCAATGCTTAACGGTGGAGTTGAGGAGTTTTTCGAGCTTTTTAGCAAGATATGCAACGTTCACGTGAGCTATTACGATGAGAAAGGGAGACACATTCAGCCGAGTAAAGGGAGGGAGGTTGAAAATGTGCTGAAAGAGCTTTCAGAACTTGAGTATGACGGTCCTATAACCGTTGAACTCGATGACCTCGGGATTGGCAACATGGATTTTGCCAAGAAGGTTGAAATTTTGAAAAAGGAAGGCAGGTTTGTGGAGAAATTCTTCAAGCGGTAAAAGTTTATATCCTTCTTGACTATTCTGTCCATGAGCAAGGTAAAGCTGGAAATTGGAGAGATAGCAAGAATCAGGCTCAACAGACCTGAAAAGAAGAACGCTCTTGACCTTGAGCTCCTGACGGAGTTGAGAGAGGCTGTAAAGGAAGTGGCAAATTCTGAGGCGAAGGTTACGGTTCTCAGTGGGGAAGGAGACACTTTTTGTGCCGGTCTCGATAGAAATCTGCTATTTGCTCTGACTCAGCAGGATACAGGAAATCTCCCTGAAGCAATTGACTTTGTTCAGGATTTGATTTATAGCATCAGAACGCTAAAAATGCCGGTTATTGCTGCGGTGCAGAGATATGCTATTGGAGGGGGTTTGCAGCTTGCTCTCGCTGCAGACATTCGCATAGCCACTCCGGGAACGGTTTTCAGTGTCAGAGAGCCGGATTACGCGATAATTCCGGACATGGGTGCTCTTTCACTCCTTCCGAGGCTTGTTGGAGATGGCGTGGCGAGAGAGATGGTTTTCATGAGGAAAGACATGACGGCTGAAGAGGGGAGGACTCTCGGTCTCGTGAATGAAATCTACGAAGACCTCGAAAAAGGTATTGAGGAGTACACGCAGAAGATTCTTTCAGTACCTCCGCACGTGTTTACACTTGCTAAGGAAGTTCTGGAGAGAAGCTGGACAGAAAGCTTCGCGGAAAATCTGAAATCGGCGAAAGAAGCTCAGATAAAGTGCGTTGAGCAGACGATAAAGCTTTTCCGGAAATAATTTTTTATTTTAGCTTCCACATTATCGTTTTTGGCAACTTTCCTAAGTGACAGCATCAACCTTAAATTTAAATCCAGAGAATATAACCAGAATAACATGAAAATCGTTCACATCTCAGACCTTCATTTTGGTGAGGAGCTGATAAGGGAAAAGGTCGAAAAGGCCGTGAGGCAGATTAACGAGATTGAACCTGATATCGTCATAATCACCGGTGACCTCTCCTGCTGGGGAATCCATTCCGAGATGAGGGATGCCTACGAAACACTGCTTGACCTGAAGCCTGATTTTATCGCAGTTCCTGGAAACCACGATGCCAGGAACATAGGTTACGAGTTCTTCCAGCTTTACTTTGGAGAGACCAAAAAGTACTGGAAGAACGACGTCGTGGCGTTAATAGCTGCCGATAGCACCCAGCCCGATCTGGATGACGGATACATCGGAAAGGAGCAGAGGGACTGGATTGTGAGCAAGGTCAAAAGGGACAGGTTCAACATTCTTGCTTTGCACCACCACATAGTTCCAATCCCGAAGACGGGCAGGGAGAGAAACGTCCTCATCGATGCGGGAGAGATGGTCGAGCTTTTAATTGCGAATGGCATCAGTGCTGTGCTTGCAGGTCACAGGCACATGCCCTACTCCATCAGGCTTATGAGGACGCACATACTCCATGCAGGCACTCTCGGCTCTTTCAAGGTTCTCGGCATGCCGGATCAAAACTACAACGTCATAGAACTCAAGGACAACACGCTAACCCTTAAGCTGAGGTTCGTAGATTACGGAGAAGTGGAGATTGGAAGATACACAATCAACCCCGAAACGCCGGAGTCTGTCGACATTTACCACAGAATAGCTAAGCCAAAGAAGGTGCTGTTCCTTTCCAGAAACAACGACTGCAGAACGAAAATGGCTGAAGCGATATTCAACTACCTCTCCCCGAACAACATGCTTGCAGTCAGTGCTGGAATCGAGCCTGCTGAGGACTTAGACTTGAGAGCGGTTGCGGCAATGAGGGAGCTTGGACTCAAAATCAATGGTAAGCCGAGAATGTTCAGCAAGGAAATGGCTGACGACTTTGATGTTATCATAGAATTTGACGAGCTTGGAATTGGAGAGTACTGGGATGTCAGGAAACCCTCAACTACGGAAGACTACAAGGAGGTCAGGAGCGAAATATGGAGAAGAGTTGAGGAGCTTGTGAGGAGACTTCTGGCTTAAATAACAAAAACAGCAGCAGCAACGGCTGTTGTAAATTTTTCAACCCTTCCTCTTGCAGTTATTCCGAATGTTCTTGCCACCTTGCCTCCCTGTGTTTTCAGCATCTCCTCAGCAAGCTTTTTGGCATGCTTCTCTGCCCCCTCATACCACACTCCGCTGTGCTCCGCTATGTATCCGTTTAAATTATCGTCTTCAGGAAATGCCGCTCCGACGCTGGCAAAAATCTCAGCTCCCTCATCATTGCTTGTGTGCCTCGCCATAACGCAAAAGACGATCTCTCCGGGGCTCAGCTTCTTCAGTCCCTCTTCCTTGCTGACAACTCTGCAGTTTGGTGGGACGATGCTGCTCACTGGAACGAGGTTGAATCTCTCTATTCCAGCATCCCTCAATGCCAGTTCGAAGCTAACTAATGCGTCCTCATGCCTGCCTATCCCTGAAACGAAGAAGACCTCTTTTGGAATCAGTGCCATACCGCCATGCCTAAGGGAGCGGAATTTAACTTTACCCTCGCTGATGAAAAACTATTTATCTCAAATGAATTATCGAGATGCAATGAAAGCTGCGGAGATTATGAACTCGAATGTAATTTACGCAACTCTTCCAAGTACAAGAGACAAGGTACTTGAATTATTCAAAAAATATGAAATATCAGCCGTTCCTGTTCTAAAAAACTCAGAGCTGGTTGGAATAGTAACAAGGAAGGACATTTTGAGAAAAATTGAGGAGAACCAGCTTGCCCTCCTGATGACTCCAAATCCCACCACGGTTGATGCTGATGCAGATGTAAAGGAGGTTGTGAAGATTCTCACCTCAACACCGTTCAGGAGGCTTCCGGTGGTCAAGAATGGAAAGCTGGTTGGGATAATAACAGTCAGAGATATAGTGAAGAAGATAGCTGAAATGAACGTGGAGAAGCCAGTCAGAGATTACATAACACCCCATATCGTGTGTGTATGGGAGGAGACACCTCTGAACGTGGTCGGAGAGATTATGAGGCTCTCCAACTCAGAGTTTGTTGGCATACTCAACGAGAACGATGAGCTTGTCGGAGTGATTGACGAGAAAATCATGCTCACCGAAACACTCATCGAGGACTTCATAGAACAGACCGCATACTCTTCCTCAAGCGACACTGATGATAACTGGAGCTGGGATTCGGTGAGAGATTATACGGTGAAGTATTTCGAGGTGAGTGTTGTAAAGCTGCCAAAAGAGCCGGTTAAGAACTTCATGAAGAAGCCGGAATTCGTGTACCCACAAACCAGCGTTTCCAAATGTGCAAGAAGGATGGTCAGGAGCGATCTCGACTACATCCCCGTGCTTGACTCGGAGAACAGGCTCGTGGGGACTGTGAGGGACAAAGACCTAATCAAGGTTCTGCTTGAGCTTTGAGTCAATAATTTTCTTCACATCTTCCTTAACTTTTTCAAGCGGTTTTGAAGCATCAACCACAACCGTTGTTTCATCCATATTTTCCAGAAAGCACTTCCTTACTTTTCTCAGGTAGTCTAGCCTCTCAAACGGTGAGAGTTTGCCCCTCCTCTTCACCCTCTCTAAGGCTATTTTGGGCTCTACATCAAGCAGTATCGTTAAGTCCGGTTTTGGAGCAATTTTTTCGTTCATCTCCCTGATTAGTTTGGCATCGATGCCCCTTGCCGACTGGTAGGCTATGTTTGATAGATAATATCTGTCCATAACAACAACATATCCCTTCTGCAGAGCGGGGAGTATGTTGTTCTTCACATCAATCTCTCTATCTTTCAAAAAAAGCTCCAGTTCTTCTTCCGGCGATAACCTATCTTCTGAATTCTTTATTTTCTTTCCGTACTCGCTCTCGCCCGGCTCCTTGAACACCTTTACCTTACACCCTCTCTGCCTGAGCAGTTCTGCAATGTATGAAGAAATCGTTGTTTTTCCAGCACCATCAATGCCCTCAACAGCGATGAGCATTAATGGTAATTCCTATCATCGTATATATTCTTAACCGAGATAGGTCAGCTTACCCCAGAGATACATGCAGAAGTTCGCCACATCTAAAAGCTCATCCTTGAGATTCTCGTCATCTCCCTTATCAACCGCTCCCCTTAGCTCCTCTATTTCCTCAAACAGCCTACTCAATAGCTGCTCTCTGGGAAAATCATACCACGGCTGCGGGGTGTTGCCGGGTTTGTTTACCCTCTTCATGTACTTTGCGTACATCTCTTTAATAAATTTCTCCGCAAGCTGAGAGTAGTCCATGAAAAAGCTATGCGGCAAGGATTAAAGTATATTGTAAATGATTAATTGCTAAATTGACCGAAAGTTATAAATGGGGATTGATTACAGAATATGGACGATGTACAGGTACCCGGTGGAGGTTATAGCGGACACATATCTTAGCAGGGTTGGGGGGTATAGCTACGAGCTTGACAGAAATGAGATTGGAATAAACGCCAGGGCTCTTGAGATGAACACCTCTATTATTGCGAACGAGACCCTTGCTACCCTGAAGAGGTTTGAGGAGATTCGCCCATACTTCTTGAGAAGAAAATTTGTTGTGGTTGGTATAGAGGAAAACATGGACTGCTACGAGATGACCCCAAATGGGGAGGTCGTGTTGCCTGAAGAGATAGAAGGAAGCATGGAAGTTGGAGAGAGTGTGATTGTCAACACGGTTGAGGCTTTCAGGATAGATGGGGATTACAGCAAGGTTGTAAGGGCGATTAAATGGCGTTTAGACAGCCAAATAACAAGGAACTGAAAGTAATAAAAAAAGCCATTAACTACTTCGGTTCAATCGATTTTTTGGATAAATACTCCATTCTTATCAGAGGAAGTGAAAAAAAGGAGGTCTATGCGGTTTCAAAGGAGCTTTGCGGGATGATTGCGGAACTGAATCCTTATTATGTAGGGGTTAAAATAGGGGAAGTGGGACGGAGGTTTAGATTCTCCCTTGAAGGAACTTTCTGGCTGCTGAAAAACAACAGGAACAGGTTATGGGTGAATGAGAGAGGAGAGATGCTTTTTCTCTACGGCAGAGACATCTTTGCGGGCTCGGTTGAGAAGACTACAGAGTTCGGCGAAAATTCAATAGTTTTTGTTTGCAACAAACACAACGACGTTCTCGGAATAGGGAGAAGCAGGTACTCATCAGATAAACTAGATAGCCTTCCTGAAGACAGAGTGTTTGTCGAAAACTTGGTTGACAGAGGTGAGTACCTGAGACATCAGAAGACCTATCTGTCCTTTTAGTGGAAAACGTTTAAATGCAATGCATGCCATGCAGTCTGTATGAGCAGAACGAAGAAAGTGAAGTCAGCAGGCAAGTTCGGACCAAGATACGGCCTCAGAGTCAGAAGGACATGGCTGGAGATTGAGGCTGTTCAGAGGCAAAAGTATGTCTGCAAGAGATGCGGTAAAAAAGCGGTGAAAAGGGCAGGAACCGGAATATGGGAATGCAAGCACTGCGGATATAAGTTTGCCGGAGGTTGCTACCAGCCTGTAACGCCGGGAGGAAAGCTCGTTGAAAAGTCGGTGGGGTAACGGATGTCCTACATCTGTCTGATTTGCGGGGCTGAGGTGGATATTGACACTGAAAAAAGCCTCGTGCAGTGCACGAACTGCGGAGGAAGGATACTCATCAAGCCCCGCCCCCTTGCTAAAAAGAAGAGGGTAAAAGCCATATAACATAACAACTCATTTTATTTGTGAAGTTCGCCTGCAGAGCAATAACCAGAGGTAGAGCAGAGGGTGAAGCTTTAGTAACAAAAGAATACATCTCTTTTCTCGGTGGGATTGATAAAGAGACTGGTGTTGTCAACGAAGACTGTGAGATAAAGGGAAAAAGCGTAGCAGGGAAGGTTCTGATTTTTCCGGGAGGTAAGGGCTCAACTGTCGGCACCTACGTTTTGCTCAACCTCAAAAAGAAAGGAATTGCTCCAAAGGCAATCATAAACAAAAAAACTGAAACGATAATCGCCGTGGGTGCTGCAATGGCCGAAATACCTCTTGTGGAGGTAAGAGACGAGAGCTTTTTTGAAATTGTAAAAACGGGAGACCGTGTGATTGTTAACGCTGATGAGGGGTATATAGAGCTGGTACAATGAACCTGAAAGACGAGATAGAGAAACACTTCCGGATTTACGGCGAGGAAATAATTGGGAAAACAATCAGGTTTTACGTTGTACCAATCTCACCTGAGAGCGAAATCAGAAAGCTGTTACATCTCCTCTCGCAAAACTACGAAGTGGGTTTGAGGTATCACTACGGTGAGCTAGTCTTAGAGGTTAAAGAGGTTGAAAGGAAGGAAAACTACACCATTAACATCATCCTCTTCATCGCGACATTGATAACTACCACCGCTGTTGGGTCAACGTTCTATGGTGAGGAAATAAACATTGCAGGAGGTCTGATGTTCTCCCTCGCCATCATGTTCGTCCTCGGCAGCCATGAAATGGGGCACTACTTCGCTGCGAAAAGATGGAATATGAAAACATCCCTACCGTACTTCATCCCTTTCCCCACCATCATAGGAACGCTTGGGGCGGTAATCAGACACAGGGGAATAATCCCTAACAGAAGAGCTCTATTTGACGTTGGTGTGAGCGGGCCGATAACAGGTATTGCTGCATCGATAATAGTCGTTTTGATTGGTCTCCAGCTTCCCTACGAGCTTACATCACCTCCTACGATTTACATCGGCACTCCACCTAT
This sequence comes from Archaeoglobus sp., assembly GCF_017656475.1. Classification (GTDB taxonomy): domain Archaea; phylum Halobacteriota; class Archaeoglobi; order Archaeoglobales; family Archaeoglobaceae; genus Archaeoglobus. The sequence goes on along the minus strand of NZ_JACDNT010000015.1, from coordinate 9,593 downwards.
CTTCGACGCAATCCTTTACATTACGAACTACCAGAAAGAGGCTATCCACCCGGTTGCGTTTGCCGGCTGGGTTGGTTTCTTCGTTACGTTCTTGAACATGATACCCGTTGGCCAGCTTGATGGAGGGCATGTGCTGAGAGCAATGCTGGGAGAGAGGAGCGAAGTAATCTCAAAAGCAGTTCCTTTTCTGCTCTTTGCCTACGGGTTTGCCATTATGGCACAGCTAAATCAGCCAAACTCAGTCTGGTTTTTCTGGGGTTTCATATCTTTCTTCTTCTCCATGCAGAGACATCCCAAACCGGCTGATGATGAAACTCCGCTGGATTTGAGAAGGTATGTTCTTGGCATCATCGCTTTCATACTGGCTTTTCTCTGCTTCACTCCTGTACCGTTTTACTCAATTAAGTGAACGTCGTGTTTACGGACTCCATGAGCTTTATTAGGAACTCCACCTGTGCTTTAAACATGCCTGCAAGGCTGTCTGCCAATTTTTCAGTCTCCTGTGGATTGTTCTTTAGATAGTCGTAAACTCCTTTCTGAAGGTATGTTAAACCCTTCGTGCCGTCTGGGTCTCCGAAAACCGTGGTGGCGTTGCTGCCTAAGTAGTTGATGGCGATTGAGAAGTTTTTCATCGCCGAGACGTTGTGCTGCGTTGCATTCAGGACTTCCTGAATTGCAAAGCTGTTCCAGTAGTTTGAGACTAGACCACCATATATTAATCCCCAAACGTTCGAGAAGTTAAGGTTCGCTCCCTCAGACACAAGAGAGGTGTTGGTTGATGAAACAACCAGAAGGGTGAAGAAGTTCTTGAGTATTTCAAAATTTAGATCCAAGGTTGCAATGATTATGCGCGAGAACTCCTCAATGGACACTGCCATTGTAAATGTTTGAAAACGTAGATTTAATAAATTTTACGGATAAATCATGTAATTCACTATTATAATGATAAGTTGCAAAAGGTTAGGGTAACAGCTATTAATGACGCTCATCTGCTAATCACATGGATCCACTTCAGATAACGAAGGATCTTGTCAAAATCGACACCCGCAACCCACCCGGTAAAACAGCTGAGGCAGTGGAGTATCTCTCAGAGCTTTTTTCGTCCTTTGAGCAGAAAGTTTATGCAAAAGAGGAAGGGAAAGAGAATCTTGTCGTTTACATCCGCAAGGGAAAGCCTGAACTCATGCTCACTTCTCACCTCGACACCGTTCCTGCTGGAGATGAGCTGCTAAATCCGGTGATAGTTGATGGGAAGCTTTACGGAAGGGGTAGCTGTGACGCCAAGGGGTGTGTAGCGGCAATCTGTTCGGCAGCGCAAATAGAGCCTGAATGTGGTCTCAAGCTCGCTTTTACATCTGATGAAGAGGTTGGCGGTGTAAACGGCCTCGGATATGTTTTTGAGAGAGAGAAAGCAGATGCGGTTGTTGTTGGAGAGCCGACCGGGAGCGACAAAATTGGAGTTTTGCAAGCTGCAGTTCTGGCCATTGACATCGAGTTTAAGGGAAATTCCGGTCATACAGCCTCACATGATGCGATAGAGGGTGCGATTTACAGAGCCTCACAGTACATAGTTGAGAAGGTTGAGTCGTTCAGAAGGCTTGAAGGGGCGTATGAGGCATACAGAGAATTTTTCGAAGGTCTTGGAATGGAGTTTCTGATTAAAAGTTGGCATGCGGTCTTCAATCCCTCTATGATCAGAGGTGGTGTGAAGAGGAACGTTGTTGCACCTAAGTGCACGGTTTATGCCGACGTAAGATTTGCCCCATGGATCAGTATCGAGGATGTGAGGAGAGAACTCTATGCTGACGACGTGGAATTCAGAGTGGAGGGCTTTTTACAACCTTATGGTGTCAAAAGTGATAGAGTTAGGCTGGAGGATGACGTCAGGCTCCTGAAAATTATGGTTGAAGCAATAGTTGAAGAGGGGCTGAAGCCGAAGGCTGTGTTCTCCTTAGGAGTTGGGGACACGAGGCACGTCAGAAAGCACGGAATACCTGCTTTTTACCTCGGCCCTGGTGGGGGAAATTTACATGGAGAGAACGAATTCGTCTACGTGGATGAGCTTTACAGGACGGCTAAAATTTATCAAAATATAATTAGAAGGTTCTGACTCTCCCCTCAATTACCATGTCTGTTATTTTGCCAACGTTGGCAATCATTTCCTCTGCTATTTCTCTTGCTGGCTTCTCAATCTTAGATATGTCGTATCCGCTCTTCGGAATTACCTGAACGCTCAGAGCCTTTGGCTCGTTTATCGGCTTCCCTATCTGGCTGAGGATCCTCACGTAAACTTCTTCAACTCCTTCTACCTCTTCAGCAATTCTCGACGCTATCTGGTTTGCCAGCAGGTTGTAAATCTTCCCGACGTGGTTGATTGGATTTTTACCGCTGCTTGCCTCCATGCTCATCGGTCTTCCTGGAGTGATGAGACCGTTGCACCTGTTGCCTCTCCCAACACTTCCATCATCACCATTCTCCGCTGATGTTCCTGTCACAGTCAGATAGACGCAGCCAGTCTCGTAATCATCAGCAGTGTTGACGAAAACTTCCACATCCCTTTCAGTGTACTCGTTCGAGATATCTTTAACGAAGTTCTCAAGCTCCTCTTTGATTGCATCGTATTCTTTGATGTTTGCGACGTATCTGTCAACGAATGCTGCGGCGATTGTCAAGGAGATTTTGTCCTTCTCCCTCAACCCCATGACCTTTACGTCTTCCCCTATTGCCGGGTTCGCCTTTCTGAACTCCTCATAAATCCTCCTTTCCACATTTAGAACAAGTTGCTCAGTTTCAGAAAGAGGAGCAAAACCTATGCCGAACGACGTGTCGTTGGCAAGAGCAACGTTCCCGCTTTTTCTCCTGAAAACATCCTGCAAATCCGTACTGCCTTCGCCCAGCCTGACGTTGAATACAACATCAAGCTCGGGGTCAAGGTTCTGCATGTGCTGCTTGATGTAGTCTCTTGCAGCTTTTAGAGCGATTTTGTCTGTAGGTATATACTCTCCATTAAAGAACTTCGTCGCTCTGCCGACTAGCAGGACATATATTGGCTCGATAACCTCCCCACCACCAAACTGTGGATTAGATCTACCAGCCACAATCTGCGTTTCGTCCGTGTTGTGGTGCAGAACCGCTCCGAACCTTCTGATGTACTCTTTGCTCAACTCTCTGCTCATCGCCTCTGCCATGCCATCGGCAAGGCTGTCTGGATGACCGATACCTTTTCTCTCCACTATTTCGATGACCTGCTTTTCCACAGGAGTGTGAACCAGTTCCTCAACGAACACGTTCGGCATAGACTCACCTGAACTCGGCTTGTGGAAGGAAATATAAAATTTGCACTTAATGGATTTAGTAAGGATTTGGGTCAAAGACACTCATCTCCAAGAAGTTGACCGGGTTGAAGGTTGTTAATTTCGAAGCTCCATGTAAGCTTCCGAAAGGATTTTAAAGAATCCAAGCAAAGCAGCCGATAAGAGAAAGTTTTGGCTGGGTGTTAAAGTAAAAAGAATGTTGCTGGAACAACGTACTTAGAGAAAAATTTTATATTTTTTGACCACTAGGTCAACATATACTGACCAGACAGTCAATATTCTTAACGCCGCTCTCAAACTCTACACGGCCAAACCACCTTATGAGGTGAGCCTCAGTGATGTTGCAAGAGAAGCTGGAGTCTCCAAGAGCCTTGTGTTATATCACTTCGGAGCAAGCAGAATTTGATTAGAGCAACCCTCCTGCAAATCATCAGAAGTCTGCTGGACGAGTTGAGTTTTGAAAGCGTCGAAGAACTCGTGGATTTTTGGATTAAATACATGAGGGAGAGAAGAAAACTGACAGAATTCATGCTCTACGCTTTAAACTTCCAGTCTGAGGACTTAAAAAAAGATATTAATAAGATGTTCGTAGAGAGCTTAGGCAGGATTTTGCCCTATTCAAGGAATGCAAATATCCCAAGGAAACTGCTCTCGCGCTTTCAGCAATGCTCGACGGGCTCACAATATACTCGGTCTACTCAGACATAGGGTCGTTGGAAAGATATAGAGAAATGGCTTTAAAATTTTTTTGAGAGGTGTGGGGAATGAGGTTGTTTTTGGTTTAGTTGTTGATGCTGTCCTTAATTGCCGTAACCTCTGCTCAGCCAGTGGTTACACTGAATTACCACACCAATCCATCCCAACCCTCTCCCGGTTACTTCGTGATCTCCATAGACATCACACATTCTGGAGATGTGGCGAAAGGACTTGAACTCACCGTTTGCGAAGAGGAGGACGGTTTCTACCTGATAGATCCCCGTTATGCGAAATCTTCAAGCATCCACCTGAGAATTGGTGACTTGACAACTGGAAGCACCTCTGCTCAGCTAAAGGCTTTTGCCGAAAAATCCGGGGTTTACTCCTTACACGTAACTCTCTCATACGTTAATGAGACAGGAGAAAGCTTTGGAATGAGTTCAGTTTTAACCCTTTTCGTCCATGAATCCCTCTTCCTGTTTACGGGAGAGAAAATAACCTTAAATCCGGGTGAAACAGTTGAAAAAAGCATCGAAATCAGGAATATGGGTGGGAAAATAGAGACTGCAACAGTCACGTTAGAATCATCCATGCACAACGTATCTTGTTGAGTCGTGGGAGAACGGAGAAGCGAAGAATGTGAGTCTGCAAATATCAGTGGATGATAACGCTGTTAAGGGCACATACACTGCCGATCTGGTTGTGAAATACAAAACGGAGTTCGGATACCAAGGAGAGGCAAGAATTCCAGTTATGGTTGAAGTACTCGCCGAGCCCCAGCTTGATCTGGAGGTAAAAACCATACCCGATAAAATTTACGCGAATTCTGACTTCACAATGAATGTTGCTGTGACAGCAAAAAACTCAGACCTGAAAGATGCTGTTGTCCAGCTTCAACTTCCAGATGGTTTTGAAGGAAAAAACAAAGAGATTCTGGGAGACTTGGAGGCAGGAGAGACAGCTTCTATAAACTTCTCCCTGAAGTCTCCGAAGGAGAGCGGGAGCTACGAATTAGTCTTGAGCTTCACTGGCAGTGGCTTCAGCCGTGATTACAGCATTCCAGTTTACGTTTCAGACTATGGGACGATATCAATTGACTTGGCCGGAGTTTACACATCTCCCCAGCGTATAGTTGATGGAAATGCGTTCAAGCTCTCCCTTCAAATAGAGAACAGCGGGGAGCAGGATGTGAAAGGTGTGGCGGTAAAGCTAAAGCTTCCGGAAGGTTTAGAGGGGGATAGTTACTTCATAGGCTCTCTTGAGAGCGGAGATTCCGCAACAGCTACCTTCGAGCTTAAGGCAAGTAAAGCGGGAAATCACGAAATTACGGCAGAGATCTCTTACCTTGACATGAGATTTGAAAAGCACACGGTTGAGAGGGAGTTTACCATTTACGTGTTTTCCGGTGAGTTTGAATGGGCCGCTTTTGCGGTTATTGTGCTGGTAATCTTAGGGATGACAATCTGGATCTATCGGAGGAGTAAAAGGTGATCGAACTCAGGGGAGTCTGGAAAACCTATGTCATGGGAAAGGTTGAGGTGAATGCGCTACGAGGTGTCGATCTGCAGGTCGAGAGGGGGGAGTTTGTTGTCGTGCTTAGCCCCTCAGGCTGCGGGAAGACAACGATGCTCAACATCATCAGTGGCATTGATCGTCCAACGAAGGGCAGAGTTATTTTTGATAGCAGAGACATTACGGACTACGACGATGATGCCCTGACAATGCACAGAAGAAGGAACGTTGGGTTTATTTTCCAGTTCTTCAACCTATTTCAGGCTTCAAGAGTTGACATAGTTAAGGCTCTGAGGGGCTATGTCGAAGAAACTTTTTCTGAAGGTCTGGCAGTCAAATTTGATGCAATCATCAACAGAATTTTGCGGACAAGGCTGATTTTCAGGATGGCTGTAAGAAATCTGGTCAGGAACCGGAAGAGAACGGCTATTTCTCTCTTCAGTCATTGTTGCCTGCACGTCCCTCATCCTGAACTCAATGGTTTTCGTTGATTCCTTTGATTACGTGATGCAGCTTCAGTTTGGGAAAGTTTACGCCTACGACATCAAAGTAAACCTGGATAGCTACGACGAAAAGCAAGTGCTTGAGGAGATAAGAAGGATGGATGGTGTTTTGCTCGCAGAGCCGCTTGTTGAGACGAGTATAGCTGTTGAGAAAGGTGGAAGCGTTGCATCAACCTTGCTTATCGCATCCAACTACCAGAAATCTATACAACGTTTACAATGCCGATGGGGAGAAGGTAATTCCGGATAAGGGTATATAGGGTGCTTACACAACCTTTAACCCAATCTCTTCCCTAACCTATCTAATCCACAAACAACAAGCAATCCAACCTTTCCACGCAAAGAGACATAACCAAACCTCTTTTCACAGGAAATAAACCGATTTAAAACCGAAAAAGTTATGTAGAAGGAGGCATAAGCCTCCTCCAGGTGAGAAAATGCAGATCCCGCTTGCAGTCGACCCAAACGACTACAGATGGCAATTGCTGAAAGAAATACTTAAGATTTTCGAAATGCGGAAGACAAAAAAGATCATAGCTAAATTCACCTCGCCAATAAAAACCGCGATCAACTGCCTGAAAGTTGTAATCACCTCAATGTTCTTCTCAACCAGAATCTCCCACGTGGTTGATGAATTGGAGAGAAGGAGCGAGTTAAGGGAGTTTCTCGGAGTGGAAGAGGTTCCAAAAACTGCTTGCATCTTCTCCTTCCTCTCCAGATTCAACTTAAACAGCTTTACAGCGATGATTCTCAGAATCCTGAACTCCGTCACAAGGAGAAGGCAGAGAAACACTCGTCTAATCGTTGATTGTATACTAGTGTTGACATCAACTGGTTCAGGAAACCTGTAAAGCAAAAAGATCTCGAAGGAAAGGATTACAGGTGGGGATATTCTGCAAAGGGGTTGTTTATTGGAATGAAACTCACTCTGGTTCTGGAGTATCCCACTCTAAAACCTCTGCTTTTCCTGCTGCATCCTGCAAACAGGCATGAAGCCAAGATTTTTCAGGAGGTGATGGATGAGCTGAAGAGGAGGAGAATAGTCAGGAACGGAGATATCGTAATTATGGATAAGGGGTTCTACGCGTACAGAAACTATTTAATGGGAGTAAACGAGTACAGGATTGTTCCTCTGATTTTTCCCAGAAGTAACTTCAATATAGGCAGGTTGGATGGAATTCTGAGCTATCCCTTAAGTATTTTCAGTTCTAAGATGTTAGAGAAGGAAATAAGGAGATTTAAGGCTCTAAAGGCTAAGCTGATGAATTTACTGCGAAGATGGGAGCATTTCAAGGCTGTGAGATCAGTCATTGAGGATGTGTTCAAACTCGCAAAATCATTCGGATTGAGGAGGTTGCATAGATATACGGGGAGATCTGTGTATAAGTTCGCTGCTTTGAATGTCCTTTTGGTGGGGGTGGTTGTTGCTCTGGGTTTCAGGGAAAAGAGGGTGTTGCAGAGGTTGGCTGAGATGTGATCTGGTAAGGACCCTAACGGAATTTGGTAAACTAAAGGCTGAAGTTGGAGGATTGGAGTTAATACCGCTCCTTTCCGTTGCAACTGCAAGCCTTGACTATTTTAATGAAATTTCAGGCGTGGATGGGTTCAATACAATTTCGTGGATGCTGAGGATGGCAGAATCAACGAAGTGGCGGAGAAAATCAGAGAAATGGATGGGGTTAGGAAAGTTAGCACAATTCAGGAGGCAGAGAAATCCATCGGAGAGCTAATGGGCTTCTTCTACGCCTTCATCACCTTCTCGCTCATGTTTGGCGCCTCGCTGGGCTTTGCGTCAATCTTCAACACGACAAGTATAAATGTTATAGAGAGAAGCAGGGAGTTCGCGACACTCAGAATGCTCGGATACACTCCGAGAGAAATCACGCTTTCGCTGGTATTTGAAAGCGCGTTTATCGGGATTTTGGGACTTGCAATAGGACTTCCTGTAGCCTATGCGACGGCATACGTCTTATTTACGTCTTTCGAAAGTGAACTCTACTACCTTCCGATGTTGATCTTTCCCAGAACTTACGCTTTCACGGTTGTTGCTGTTTATTTGGTAGTCTTACCCGCTTTGTTCCCATCAGCCAAACACATTTCAAAAATGGACATTGCAAAGGTGACGAAGGAAGTGGTGAGCTGATTATTCAACCACTTTCTCAGTTCAGACAGAATATCGAGGAGAGAATTTGAAATCCCAAGAGTAGAACACTATTTGGAATCCAGATTAAAAAGCAACAACCGTTTTATACTAAAAATTAACTTTAAAACATGATTGAATTTCCGAGCAACATATGGTATGGGGATGAGCCCCTTATTTTCGAGCCGCCAGAAAGCTGGGATGTTAGCGTTTTCATGATGGCTGGAGACTCTGCCAGTGAGGTTGGGGATGAAGGAGTATTAAGGGCTTTAAGGGAGCCAATCGGGCAGAAAGCGCTCTCAAAGCTTGCTGAAGAGAGGAGAGAGGCAGTTATAATCTTCGACGATATGACGAGGCCGACGAAACTTGAAAGAATTTCCAAGGCTGTTATAGAGGAGCTAAGGAGAGGAGGAGTTTCCGATGAGAACATCACGTTCGTCTGCGCTAACGGTGCACACGGCACCTACGACAGAGATGACTTTGCCAAGAAGCTGGGCGAGGAGGTGGTTGAAAACTATCCCGTCTTCAACCACAATCCCCTCGCCAATCTTGACTATCTGGGCGAAACCTCTGCCGGCACACCTGTTGAGATCAACTCGGAAGTTATGAGCTACTCTCTCAAAATAGGCCTTGGATGCATTCTTCCGCATCCTCAGTTCGGATACAGCGGTGGAGCGAAGATCGTTCTGCCGGGAGTGGCGGGGATTAGGAGCATAGCGTACAACCATGGAGTTATAGGGGGGTGGAGCGCTGCAACTGCTGTTAGAGAGCTTCATCCCACATGCCAGATGGCCTATGGGAGAGTGAATGAAGAGAATGTAATGCGTAAGGATGCCGAGGAGGCTGCGAGGATGGCAAAGTTTGACTTTGTAGTTAATACGCTCGTAAACACGAGGAGGGAGAACACCCACATCTTTGCCGGAGATATCATTGAGGCTCAGAGGAAGGGTGTTGAGGAGGCTAGGAAGCACTACGCCACACAGGTGGGATTTGAGTTTGATGTTGTTATTTCCAATGCATATAGCAAGGCAAGCGAGGCGGCAATAGCTACATGGCCGACTCTCTGCTTAAAGCAAGGCGGAACTCTTGTTATAGTCTGCAACTCGAAGACAGGGCAGATCAGCCACTACATTCATGGAAGGTGGGGTATTAGGAGGAAAGGTGGATTTCTTTACCTCCCACCTCCTGAGACCCTAAAGAGGGCTGGAAAGGTTATATTCGTCTCGCAATACCAGGAGAAACAGCCCTGGCTTGAGGTTTACGAGGAGGTTGTGAGAGTAAAAACTTTGGAAGAGATGGTGGAGGAAGTTGGGAAAGATAAGAAAAAGGTGGCCGTTTTCCCTGACTCGACGATTCAGAAGCCTTTTTAATTTTTGTCTTTTCCCGAAATTATTTCCCACTCTAACAAACCTCGATGTGAAACTTGAC
>NZ_JACDNT010000014.1 GCF_017656475.1 Archaeoglobus sp. | reverse complement strand
AGCAGTTCGGAAAGAAGATTTTCGAACCTGCAAAGACACTCAAAGAGGGAAAGCTTGAAGAGCTTGTGAAAAAAGGCTAGGCGGAAAAGGAGTTTGAATAGATCAAAGATCACTTATCTTCCATTTCTTTTAATTAAACTGAGAATTGAGAAAAAGCAATTGCCTATTGTTACCTCCACCGAAAATGTTCAGAAGAGCAACGAGGGAATATGCATCACTTCAATACCATCCTTGTAAACAGTGATGTCTCCCCCGCTTTCTGAAACGACAACAGCTATTGCTTTTGTTTCCTTTGTTATTGAGGCACATGCAATATGCCTACCCCCAAGACCCCGTTTGATTTTAGACACCAGGTCCTTTGCTGATGCCTCGATGTATCTCCCGCATGCAATAATCAGACCCATCTCGTCAAGCACAAAAACACCGTCTATCTGGGCGAATTCCATTACACTCTCCCAGTTTTCAGGATTTTTGATGTCCCGGTCAGTCTCCTTGTGGCCGTGGTAGGGGTTAATCACAAGCTGACTCGACCTGTTCATAACCTCCTCAACGTCACCTATCACAAATGCAGTTCCTATCTTTCTTCCTTCCCTACCCTTCTGAGCGATATTCAAAGCAACGGTGAGCACAGCTCTGAAAGCTTCTGGATGCACTCTCTCAACACACTCTCCTACTGCACTCAAAAAAGAACTTTTTTCAGGATCAAAAACAGTGATGCCCTTCAGAGTGTCGGTGTCAAAAACCACAACAGCCTTTCCAACCTCAAAGCCCTTCAGGTACATTTGGGCAGAAATGTACTCTCTCGCCCTGTAAATCTGGGCAAATTTTTCTGCGATGATTTTCTCTTCACTTTCCTCGAAGTAGTATATCATGCTGTCAAGAATTGTGGCGAACTTTTTTGGTGCTTGTATAATCTCAAATCCTTCCAAACCCTGCTCGAATTCCTCTTTGGAGATGAGGGCAACCCTCTTTATCCCGTATTTTTCGGCGATTCTCAGAGCAGAATCAACAAGCACTGAAAGCATTCAATCAATAAATGAATGAAAAAATTTTAAACTTAACGCTTCTAAAATAACTATGCTTCGAAAGATGTTGTTTCCCACAGACCTCTCTGAAAACAGTTTTAAAGTCCTCGAATACCTTGATGATTTCAGAAAAGTCGGCGTCGAGGAAATAGGAGTCTTTTTTGTAGTCAACATAACAAAGCTGAGCACGGTTAGCGGTGGAATAGATATAGACTACTACATTGACGAGATGACTGAAAAGGCAGAAGAAGTGTTGCCCAAAGTTACGCAGAAAATCGAGGACAGTGGGATCAGGTCTGAAATAATCAGGCCATTTCCTGTCGGAGATCCGGTTGTTGAAATCACTAAAGCTGCAGAAAACTACGATTTCATAGCGATGGGTTCGAGAGGGGCAAGCTCTTTTAAGAAAATACTTCTTGGCAGTGTTTCAGAAGGGGTTTTGCACGACTCCAGTGTTCCTGTTTATGTGTTCAAGGAAGATATGGTTGTCAACAGTCTTTTTGATAGGGTTCTTGTTGCATACGATTTCTCGAAGTGGGCGGACAGGGTTCTCGAATATGCTAAGTTCGTTGTTAAGAAAGCTGGAGGGGAGCTACACATAATTCATGTCGCTGAGGAGGGAAGTAAAACTGACGATTTAAGATTGATGGAGGAATCAATCAAAGCAGAGGGTATTGAGGCGCACATCCACGTGGAATCCGGAACTCCACACAAGGCAATACTGGCAAAAAGGGACGAAATAGATGCCACGACAATTTTCATAGGTTCAAGGGGTGTGGGAGGGGTGAAAGCCATGATACTCGGGAGCACTTCTGAAAGCGTTATAAGGCGATCAACAGTTCCCGTTTTCGTCTGCAAGAGAGGTGATAACGAATGAAAATGGTTGGCAGGGCGTGGAAATTTGGAGATGACATTTCAACTGACCACATAACGCCGGGAAGGTACTATCACCTCAGAAGCAACATGCCTGAGCTTGCAAAGCACGTAATGGAGGATGCTGATCCAGATTTCATGAAAAAGTTCAAGCCAGGGGACTTCATCGTTGCTGGAAAAAACTTCGGGATGGGAAGCAGCAGAGAACATGCTCCACTCGCTTTAAAAATCGCAGGTGTTTCGGCTGTAATTGCCAAATCCTTTGCGAGGATTTTCTACAGGAATGCGATAAACGTTGGACTGCCGGTTTTGATCGCCGACACCGACTCGATCGACAGTGGCGATGAGCTAGAGGTTGACCTGGAAAAGGGAATAATCGTAAACAGAACCAAGGGAGAGGAGTTGAGGGTGAAAGGAATCCCTGAAGTTATGCTCAAAATCCTCAACGAAGGGGGATTGGTGAGCTACGTTAAAAAGTATGGTGACATAAAAGTCTAAATTGCTTTTTCTCGATGAATCCTTTAATACCTCTTTTCAATCTCTTCAAAAAATTCTGGCTCAATGGTTGTTGAACCATGAAAGAACAAAAAGCTTATATTCCTCCATTAACATTTGCTATCAATGAAAAACTACTTTATAATATCTTTGTTGCTTATAATTCTCCTCATTTCGGGATGCCTTGCACCTGAGGAAGAGAGCTTCTCACACGTCATATATTATTCCGTTTCTCTAGCTGTTGGAGAGCTTGTTGATGGAGAGATTAGACCATCAGGAATTGCTGAGCTTGAAAACGTCACTATAATCGTTCCATTGCCCGCGATTGATGGTAAACCCATCGACCTGAGAAATATGACGATCCCGGAAGGCTGGATGGCAGAAGTTGTCGAAACACCCTATGGAGTAATGCTGAAGCTGAGTGGCGAGAAAATTAAAACATGGAAGATGGCACCGATGCCAGTTCCCGTTGAAGAAGGAAAAACGCCAGCAGTATCGCCAACCACGGTAAAAAAGGCAGCTAGTTATACATTTGAACTGAAACTTGAACTTGAAAGGGAAATCAACACCCTTGATCCGCTCAGTGGAGAGTATGCTCTTCAGCCCAAGTGGGATTTGAAGGAGGTAAACTGCTCCGAGGAGTATCTAAAGCACTACAGGTATGTAAAATGCTATAATTATAGCAGTGTGTTGTTTTTCGACTCCTATCCAGAGATCAACGCAAGCATATACATTTCGCTGGAGGGCAGGAACGAATGGTTCCAGATTGGCTGGACGGGAAATGAGTTTTCCGACCACACCTTTGCATTTATAACAGGCGAGGGATGGAAGGAAGTAAAGGGAAGTCTGGAAGCAGGGAAGGGAAGGTATTTGGGTGAGTGAATCAGCCAAACTAACACTCCTCAAACCTGAAAAAGCAGAGGTGAAAGGAAATGAAAAAACTTGTCATCTTTTTGTCACTCCTCGGGATGGCAGATGTGCTGTTCCTTCTGCTTTCAGGAGCCTGCAAGCTTCGGATACTGCCTCTTCCAAGCTGGCTTTCTTTTCCGGGCTGGGTGGTATGCATAGTTGCTATTATATGGTTCTCAATCGCAATCGTTAACGAAAAGCTTTCAGAGTTCATCGTGAAGCTCTGGGTGTTTGTGGGTGCGGTGGGCATACTGGTCTTAACTATATGCGCGTTCATAGTCCTAAAGCACTACTACTGTCCGTACTGCTACGCTGCTTATGTCATTGGATTGGCTACAATCGTAGCAGTGCGTCGGCAGCGATTTGCTAACTCACTCAGATAAACCTTGTTCCCTACTCAACGCAGCACGGAAAGAACTCCATCTCTACCCCAGCTTCCCTCAGAAGCTCAAGACCCCTTTTATCGGCATACTCCTTGCCGTAAACCACCCTTTTGATGCCGGCGTTTATTATGATTTTGGCACAGGTGATGCAGGGACAGTGTGTGGAGTAAAAATTAAAATCCTCAACGAAGGGGACTGGTGAGCTACGTTAAAAAGTATGCGACATGAAAGTTTAATCTAATCAATCAAACCTCGCCTCCCTTTTTTCGAGCATCGCTGTAACTCCCTCGATGAAGTCCTTTGTGAGTGTTGCCATCGAGACAAAGTTGAGTTCTAAAGCCAACTGTTCGTCGATTTTATTCGAGTGTGTTATGTTCAGCAACCTCTTCAAATTCGCAATCGCCTCCCTGGGTCTATTGAGGTAAATTTCCACAACTTCTTTCACTCTTTCTCTCAGCTTTTCGTCGGGGACGACCTCAGTCACTATGCCGTATTGCAAAGCTTCCCTCGCTGAAAAACGCCTTCCAGTTGACATCAGCTCGAAAGCCCTTTTCATACTTGCTCCTCTCGGTATCAGGAAGCTGGTTCCTGTATCCGGGCTTAGGCCTATGAGAACGTAACCGCAGGAGAAAACAGCACTCTCTGCTGCTATCGCGTAATCACTCGCCGCTACCAACCCAACTCCACCTCCTATGGAGTAGCCCTTCACCTCTGCAATTATAGGCTTTGGAATTTCTCTCATTTTCTTAACAACGCCAAAATGAAGCTCCAGACCATATTCAGCCGAGTTCCCCTCTCCAGCAGCAAATCTCATGAACTGTTTAAGGTCTGCCCCTGATGAGAAGCTTTTTCCAGCACCCTTCAGCACTATAACCTTGATGTCATCATCTTTCCAGCAGTCATCAAGCGCTGCAGAGAGCTCCTTAACCATATCCATGTTAAGGGCGTTGTGAACTTCAGGCCGGTTTAATGTAATTTCTGCAACTTTCTCATCTTTTTCAAGAATTACAGATTTCATAACTTGTGATGTGTAACATCCTATTTAATTATTGCTATTTTAAGGAAAGTTAAAAATTGCTATCTATTTCCAAATTTTCCCTACTCAACGCAGCACGGAAAGAACTCCATCTCTACCCCAGCTTCCCTCAGAAGCTCAAGACCCCTTTTATCGGCATACTCCTTGCCGTAAACCACCCTTTTGATGCCGGCGTTTATTATGATTTTGGCACAGGTGATGCAGGGACAGTGTGTGGAGTAAAGTGTTCCGCCGTCGACGCTTATTCCGAACTTTGCCGCCTGTATTATCGCGTTCTGCTCCGCATGAACCCCTCTGCAGAGTTCCTGCCTCTCACCACTCGGCACATCCATTTTGTCTCTCAAACATCCAACCTCATCGCAATGCGGCAGGCCTGATGGCGCTCCGTTGTAGCCGGTAGCGAGAATTCTCTTGTCCTTGACTATAACTGCCCCAACATGCTGTCTCAGGCAGGTGGAGCGTTTGGCAACAACAGAAGCGATTTCCATGAAGTATTCATCGAGCGTGGGCCTCTTCATGCTACAACCTCAGGAACTTTCTTGCGTTCTTTCTTGCAACTCTCTCTGCCTCATCTTTTCCCACATTTTCAGCAATTTTCTCCGCTGCCGATGCAACTGTTGCAATCTCCACGTCCCTGTAACCGGCGTCACTGTTCAGCATAAACCTTTCGCTTCCGTATTCGGCAACAATTCTTGCAGCATCATCTGGAGAGAGCTTTCCGGGCTGGATGGTGAGACCAATCCAGTATTCTGTCTCAAGAACCATGTCGATGGTTTCGAAATTGACGTGATCGATTACGGCTAACTGGGGGGGAAAGTCGAGGCTGTTGAGAATCTCAATTGTTTTTCTGGTAGCCTTAACCTTCTCCCCTCTCGGAGTGTGGATTATGCAAGGCACATCAAGCTTCTTCGCCAGCCCAAGCTGGGATTTGAGAACCTCAACCTCCTCATCGGTAACGAGTTCAAGCCCTATCTCACCAAATGCAACCCATTCCCCTTCTTCGAGATACTTCAGCACGAATTCATAGTCAGGAGGAATGCAGCGAGGATGAATGCCGACAGCAGGGTACATCCTGATTCCTGCTGCTTCACATCTCATCGGCTCGAACTCCATGAGCTTTCTGAAAACATCAACCATGGTTTGTGGGTATTTGGGCTTTACGGGGAAGAATGCAAGGCTGCAGACCTCTTTTATCTGATTTTGGGATAACGTCTTAAGCTCGCTGAATCCGAGCCCTTCAGAATGAAGGTGAGAGTCGAAATACATGTTCTACGAAAGGCTGCTGGGGTTATTAAGAATTTCCTTCAAAAATGCTTTTATAAGTGACTTGCCCTTATTAATTATAATGAAAAAACACATTCTCATAATCACATTTGTACTGCTTCTGATTCCCAATTCAGCCTTAGCTCTGAAAGTTGGTGTCTATGATAACCCCCCAATGGTATTTGTGGAGGATGGAGAGGCAAGGGGATTTTTCATCGATATTCTCGAATACATAGCTGATAGGGAGGGTTGGAAAGTCGAGTATGTTTACGACAGCTTTCCGAACTTGCTTGAAAGGCTCGAAAGGGGTGAGTTAGACCTCGTAGTCGACGTTGCCTACACGGAGGAAAGGGCTGAGAAGTTCAGCTTCAACAAAGAGGTAATATTTACGAACTGGGGCGTTATTGTTGGAAAAGAGGAACTAAACTCCATTCTGAAGCTTGATGGTTTGAAGGTTGCAGGGGTAAAAAGGGATGTATATACGGAGGAACTGAAAGAGCTCGTTGATGGATTCAACATCAAGTGTCAGATTCTTGAAATTGAGGGTGACTACAAAGATGTGATGGAGGAAATAGTTGCTGGTAGAGCGGATGCTGGAGTTGTTTCGAGAATCTATGCTTCCCTCTACGCCGAAGATTATGGCCTCAGGGAGAGTGAACTTATTTTTGGACCTGTTGAGCTGAGATTTGCTGGAAAAGATGAAGCTGTGCTAGAAAAGATTGACGAACACCTTGCAGCCCTGAAGTCCGACCGTAATTCGATATACCACCAATCGCTGGACAGGTGGCTCGGGCCAAAGGTTGAAGTCGTACCCGGTTGGGTTTACTACGCTTTGGCAGCCCTATTCGCAGTGTTGATAGCTGCTCTCGGTCTCAATGCCTACTTAGGTAGAGTTGTTGCAAAAAGAACTGAGGAGATTAAGAGAAATGAAGAATTTCTTAAAGCAGTCTTCGACGCAATACAGGACGGCATAAGCGTTCTTGACACTGAGATGAACGTCATAATGGTCAACCATGCCATGGAGAAGTGGTATGGAAATGTGGTGGGAAAGAAGTGCTACGAAGCTTACCATAACCGCAAAGAGCCATGCGAAAACTGTCCCACAATTGAGGCCATGAAAACCGGTGAGATGAAGAGAGGAGAGCATCAAACTCCCATAGGAACTCCAATAGAATGGGTGGAACTGTTTAGCTATCCCGTTATTGAAGATGGCAAGGTTAAAATGGTCGTTGAGTTTGTAAGGGACATAACAGAGAGGAAGCGGATGGAAGATAAGCTGAGGAGATCTCTGGAAAGCTACGAGTACCTCTGGAACAGCACCAACGACATCCTCTACGTCCACGACCTCGAAGGTCGTTTCATTAAAGTGAACAGGAGAGCTCTGGAACTTCTTGGTTATAAGGAAGGTGAAGATGTCAGCGTCTGGGATGTTGTTCCTGAACCGTATCATGACCTCGTTAGAGAGAAGATAAGGAAAATTGTCGAAACCAAAACACCCACAGAGCCCTACGAGATTCCTGTAAAGGCCAAGAATGGCAATGTGTTATGGCTCGAAGTCGTTTCGCATCCCGTAATTGAGGGCAATGAAGCCGTCGCTATACACGGAGTTGCGAGAGACGTAACGGATAGGAGAAAGCTCATTGAAGAGATTGGCGAGAACATAAAGCTCGTCTCCTATTTGGTGGACAGAATAAGAAACCCTCTTGCAGCGGCAAGGGCATTTTGCGAGCTGAGAGAAAAGCTCGGAGATGATGTTTATGGGAGAGTAATTTCAAACATAGACAGAGTTACAGAGCTTATTGCAGACCTTGACAGGGTTTGGGAGAACCTTGAGCGACTCAGGAAGGGGCTTAAAAAGTGAAAGGGTTTAATTTCCCTTAAAGACTAAAAAATTTAAAATCATCTAAAACCGAGCAGATTCCTCGCAATAATCAGCTTCTCTATCTCCTTCGCACCCTCGTAGATTTCCGTTATTTTTGCATCCCTGTAGAACTGGTTTATGGCGTATTCGTCGATGTATCCATAACCGCCATGGAACTGGAGGGCCCAGTTTGTCGTCTCCACAGCAACCTCTCCAGCATACCACTTTGCCATCGACGAGAGTGTGTTGTCTGGCTTGCCCTGCTCCACCTGCACGGCAGCGGCCCTGTAGACGAGCGTTCTCGCAGCCTCAATCTTCGTAGCGAGCTCAGCAATCTTGAACTGTATGTACTGGTAAGTGGCGAGAGGTAGATTGAACGTCTTCCTCTGCTTTACATAGTCAATAACGAGCTTTAAGGCACCCTTCGCGATTCCCACAGCCTGCGCACCAACCCATACTCTACTTATGTCGAAGAACTCCATCATATAGTAGAAGCCTTTACCTTCCTCACCAATAAGGTTCTCCGCCGGAACTCTTACGTTGCTGAAGCTAATCTCGGCCGTATCAGTTGCCCTGATCCCCATCTTGCCCTTTATCTTGTTGGCCTTGTACCCTTCCCTGTCCGTTTCAACGATGAAGTAGCTTATGCCCCTGTGCTTCGCTTTTGGATCCATCTCCCTCGTTCTTGCGGTTACAAGCAAAAAGTCGGCTATAGACCCGTTGCTGATGAACTGCTTCGTCCCGTTGATTACCCACTCGTCCCCCTCCTTCACCGCTCTCGTCTTGATGTTCGCGGCATCGCTCCCTGCATCTGGTTCTGTGTTGGCCATGCCCATTATCACGTCTCCTCTCGCAAGCTTCGTGAGCCACTTTTCTCTCTGCTCCTCGTTGCCGTGCAGAACGAGAATCTCGAAGCCAAAAGTTGGTAGCAAACACGCAAGCCCTAAACCCGGATTCACAGCCGAGAATTCCTCCATCACGATCATCTTCTCAATTGGGCCATATCCGCCTCCGCCATACTCTTCGGGAATATCAACTGCATGGAAACCAAGCTTTGCACACTTCTTCCAGAGTTCGTAGGGGAATTTTTCCTCTCGATCACACTCCCTCGCCAGCTCTGGTGTAAACTCCTTCTCCGCAAACTCTCTTGCAGCCCTTCTGATGTCCTCCTGCTCCTCAGTAAATGAAAAACCGATTGCCATACTTCAAGTAAAAAATGGGTCTATATTTCTTTTCCTCAAAACTGAATTCTGGGATAAATTTCGTATCTTGCCTTCATCAGGTCTGCAGGTGTGTCTATTTCGATCCAAGGCAATCCATCGGTGGATTCGTAATAAACAGCGATGTTATCGTCCATCATTGACTGAAACGCCTCCTCGTAGAACACTCTTCTTCCTTTTCTCTCCATAACTTTTGAAATGTGGTTGTAGAGGTCATCAACGGTGTTCTCCTCAACTTTTGCAATGCCTATGTACTCACCATCTGCTTTTGAAGGATCAAGCTGTTTGCTTATTCTCTTTACCACACCATTCTCGATTTTGACCTTCATTTCCTCCTCTCCAAGCTCTTTAAAGTCGTCAACGGACAGAATTAGGTTCTCTTTTGTGGATGAGTGTAGTTTCTGGAAGATGCCTGGATGGAAGAGCACGTCGGAATTCAGAATGTAAAATCCACCGCTGACGTGGTCCATTGCGAGGTAAAGGCTGTAGATGTTGTTGGTTTTCTTGTACAGGCTGTTGTGAACAAATCTGAAATTGAGGTCGAACTGCGAAAGATAATCTCTCAAAACATATCCCTTGTGCCCGGTAACGACTATTACGTCTTTTATGCCGTTCTTCATCAGCGTTTGGATTGTGTAGTAAATCAGCGGTCTTTTTCCAACTTTCAGGAGAGCCTTGGGTATCTCGCGAGTGTGATGACCCAATCGAGAACCGAAACCTGCAGCGAGTATTACTGCCTCCATGAAAAATGTTAAAAGGAGAGTTATTTAAAATTACCTACATGGGGGTGATTTAAATCAAATGGGAGTATCTGCTGACAGAATTGGTTTACAGAAGGTTTTCTAAGCCTCTTGCAAGAATCCTCTCAAAAACTGGCGTTTCGCCGAATTTAATCACCATCATTGCCACAATCGTCGGATTGGGAGCAGCAGCGGTCATTGCATCTGGAGAGATCTACTGGGGTGTGCTTACTCTCTTCATATCACAAATTCTCGACTGCACAGATGGCGATCTGGCAAGATTGACGGGCAGGGTTACCAGAAAGGGAGCTTACCTCGACAGAGTCTTCGACAGGTTTGTTGATGCCGCAATCGTTATCGGAATGGTTTACTTGTATCCCGCAGAACTGTGGCTTGCGGGCTTTATGGCTGTGGTGGGCTCATTTGGGGTCAGCATAACCAGAGCAATGGCCGAGGCTGAGGGAGCAGAATGTAAAGTTGGAATCGGAGGGAGGGACACGAGGCTTGCCATCATTATGGTCGGTCTGCTGTACGGCTATGCAAGCGGAAGTGCTGTGAATGTATATCTGGCAACGCTATGGATCGTGGCTATACTGGGTTTCATAACAACAATCCACCGCATGATTCATACGCTGAAGCAGCTTGATTAACCTCTTATTTTTCCTCTACCCAAGGATGCAAAAATTCCAACAAAGCAGAGTGCAGCAAAGATTGTGAAAGCTATCTTTGAGCATTCGATAAATCCACCGTAATATTCCGGTGTTATCTTTACTCTTCCTATAATTAAGGAGAAGACGAGCATAACGAGTGCCATGCTCAACGTTTGACCTACAAGACGCATTGTTGCGACCGTAGCAGAGGCTATTCCGTAAAATCTCCTCTCCACCGAACTCATGATTGCATTGGTATTTGGAGAGCTGAAAAGAGCTATGCCGAAACCGAGGAGCATGAGGTAAGCTATTATGTTGCTGAGAGCAGTATTGCTGTCAATAGTTGCGAAAAAGATGAGAGATAATGTTGTCACGGCCATTCCGGCAGAGGCAACGACCCTCGGCTCTATTCTGTCCGAAATCCATCCCGCAATTGGAGCGAAGAGAGCCATCACTACCGGCTGCGAGACGAGAATGAAGCCGGCTGTCTGAGCATCGAAGCCCTTTATGTATTGAAGGTAGAGGCTCATCAAAAATCCGACTGCGAAAGTTGTTGCATAGTTCAGCAGAGCGGCGAGGCTTGAAAGGGAAAAGGTCAGGTTGCTCAGAAGAAGTTTTACTGCAAAGACCGGGTGCTCCTGTCTGTTCTCATACACAACGAAAATTGCAGCCAGAATTATGCCGAGAAGCAGGAATGGTACTGAGAACTCAGAAAAACCGTAAATCAGGAATAGCAGCATGGCTGCATAAATCGTTGAGCCAACATAGTCGAATTTTTCGCCCTTTGCATCAGCCCACTCCTCTTTGAGATACATTATTGCAACGATTAGGGCGAAGAGACCGATAATGCCGCTTGATAGAAAAAGGCTCCTCCAACCGAGGTTTTGCGTCAAAAGCCCTCCGCCTATTGGCCCTACACTCAGTCCAGTGTAAACTGCACCTGTATTAATGCCGATTGCCTTTCCCCTCTCCTGAGGAGGAAATACCGAAGTGAGAATTGCCACTGAAGTGGCGAAAATCATCGCCCCACCAGTGCCCTGTAGAACCCTGAACGCTATGAGAGATTCAGGTGAGGGGGCAAGGGATGACAAGATAGAGCCAAGACTGAAAACAAGCAGTCCAAAAACGAAAACCCTCTTCCTTCCGGCTATGTCTGCGATTCTGCCGAAAGGAACTGAAAACATGCCTGCTGCAAGAAGATAGGATGTGGCAATCCAACCGAGAGTTATGGCGTCTATCTGGAATTCCCTTCCTACTGCTGGAAGAGCTATATTTGTTGACGAGCCCATGAAGGGTGTGAGGAATGATGCAACACCGGATGATAGGAGTGCAGCCTTTTTCAGTTGCATAATTTGTCTTAATACAAAAATTTAAAAGTTTAATCCCTCTTGTAAAGTACATAATCCGGTGTTCCAGCGGGAATTGTGTAGTTTGGTGGCAAAAGGCCGAGCTTTTCTGCCTCCTTCTCCAGCCAGTCTCTATGATCAGGATGGGCAAGATGTATCATTGCGATTGCTCTCTCCTTGACTGTCAGTCCCTTGAGATACGCAACTCCCCACTCAGTTGCTATAACCTGTACCATGCTTCTCGGCACGGTAACCGCTGCACCCGGTGGGAGGATGGGCTTTATTCTTGACGTGCCATTGTGAGTGGAGTACATGGCAAGAACACTGAACCCCTGTCTGTCTCTGCTGAAAAGGCACCCCATCACAAAGTCAAGCTGCCCACCGGTACCGCTCACTTGGTAAAGCTTGCCGGTTGGTGAGATAAGTCCCATCTGCTCTGAATTTACCTGTCCCATTAGGTCGGCCTCCGCAGCCTGGTTGAGGGAGAACATTTTCGGTTGCTGGGCTATTATGAACGGGTCGTTTGTGTAGTCAACAGGATACGTTGCAACCTCTGGATTCCTGTCGAGGTATTCGTAGAGCTTCAGCGATCCGAGAGAGAATGTAAAAACACTTTTTCCCCTGTCGAGCTTTTTCTGATCGTTGGTGACTATACCTTCCTCAATTAGTTCGAGCGTACCGTCGCCTATCATCTCGGTATGTACACCAAGGTTCTTGTATCCGCTCTCCTTTAACAGCTTAACAACCGTATCTGGAAGACCACCAATTCCCACCTGAATTGTAGAACTATCCTGAATGAGCTTTCTGCCATCTTTTGTCTCGGCGTTGAGTATGTTTTCGGCGATCATTTCATCCTCTTTGGTCGGTGGTGGTGTGAATGGTATGAAGGGGACAGGCATCTCATTGTCTTCAACGATGTAGTCAACCTCCGAGATGTGGATGCACTCGTCGTAACCTCCATTAATCCAGGGCATGTTTTCCTTGACAACCACCACAACCTTCTTGGCAACCTCTGCGAGCGCTTTCATGTGCGAGCAGGTAAGTCCAAAATTGAAGTAACCGTGCTTGTCCATGGGTGTTGTGACAATGTAGGCAATATCTATTGGGTCGTAGTCTTTTGAGAATTCCCTGACAATTCTCGGAACGTCATGATACAGGTTTGGCCTGAAAACGCATGGCCCAAGTACCTTGCTCGTTTTTCTTACAGGTCTGTAGAGAAATCCGCTCGACCACTCGAACACCTCTCCATTTGGATCTGCCTTGAGGAACTCGTAGTGAGCAAGATCTATGAAGGTCCCTACTTTTACGTATTCAAGCTCATCCTTTCTTTTTGCGAGGTATTTGTCTATAATGAGTGCCGTGTTCGCAGCCCCACCCAATTCGATGTGCATTCCATTCTCTACAAGCCCTGCAGCCTCTTCAGGACTGATAAGCTTTTTTTCATATTCTTCCCTGGAATTCATTTTATCACACCTCTTCATTTGAAAATTGTGGACAATATTTAACGTTTTCTGAATTAAATATAAATCCGATTAATCCTTTAAGAAAATGGAGACCATAAAAATTTTATCGTATAGAATTTTAAAAAATTAAGATTTACTCCACTTTTTCTTCCAGTATTCTTTGATGACTTCCAGAGCCACAAGCTTTTCACCGCTCAGGAACCTGATACATGCCCCTCCTGCAGTCGATATGTGGCTGAATTTGTTCGAGAGGCCGAAGAGGCGGGCTGCGGAAGCTATATGCCCCCCACCAACTACCGAGTAGCCTGCTTTTGTAGCAGCCCTAAGGATCTCGTATGTTCCAAGAGAGAAGCGCTCATCCTCAAAAACTCCCGCAGGACCGTTCAAAACCACGTAGTCGTACTGCGGGATGATTTCCGAAAGCTTGTTGACGGTCTCAAGCCCGATATCCATAATTCTGTATTTGCCATCAAACTTCTCCAAGGAGATATCCGCCCTAACACCATCTTTTTCTATCCCGAAGTCAATTGGGAGGATAATTTTGTCAGAGTACTTCTCAAGAATCACCCTCATTTCGTCGTCATTTACGTCTTCCTTGTTGTCCTCCACGACCTTTCTGTTCACTTCCCCTATGTCGAATCCTTTGAGCATTAAGAAGTAGTTGGCGACAACACCCGTCAGAACGACCTTCTCTGCTATCCCGTTTTCAAGCACGTTTTTTAGCACCTTAACGGAGTCCTTGATTTTGGCTCCTCCAAGAACGAAAATCTTTCTCCCCTCACCCTTTAGAGGTTTGCTTAAAGCTGTTACTTCATTCTCCACCAGCCTTCCCACAACGGATGGCAAAACGGGAATGAAGCCTACAAGGGATGCGTGGCTTCGGTGGGATGCGGAGAAGGCATCGTTGACGAAGATGTCAAAGGCGTTGCTTAGCTTCTTAACTAAATGGCATTCAGCGTGCTCCTCAGCGCTCCTGTTTAACTGCTCCTCCGAGTAAAACCTCACGTTCTCCAGCAGAAGTATGTCTCCGTCTTCCATCTCCTTTATTTTCCTGAGAACACCTCTGCTGAAAATCTCGTCTACGTATTCTACTCTTTTTCCGAGTAGCTTTGAAAGAGTTGATGCATGGCTTTCAAGAGTAGTAAAATCCTTTTTCCCGGGCCTGCTCTGGTGAGCAATCAGCACGAGCTTGGAGTCTTCAAGAGCTTCAATCGTCGGAATGTGGCTCTCAAATCTGCTCGTGTCCAGAATTGTTGAGTTCACGATTGGGGCGTTGATGTCAACCCTTAGCAGAACGTGCTTTCCTTTGTAAGATATGTCATCCAGTGTTGGAAGGCCGTCAATCATCAGTCCAATTCGGAACGTGAAAATTAAAAATTTTCTGAAAATTTTAATTTACTCGAACAGAGTTGCAGCATGGAAATAACAGATATCGACGGAGTCTTTTGCAACGGAATAAAAGAGAGAAAATACGGACTGGGTCTTGTAAAGGTAAAGGGGAGCGTGGCAGGTGTATTCACGAAAAACAAAATCAGAGCTGCTCCAGTTGTCGTTTGTGAAGAGAATATTAGAGAAGGAATTGTGGATGGTATCGTAGTCAACAGCGGTAATGCCAATGCCTACACCGGTGAGCAGGGGCTGAAGGATGCCAGGGAGATATGCAGGATTGCTGCAAGCCTTTTGGGATGTGATGAGAGGAGGGTGGCTGTGGCGTCAACTGGGGTTATAGGGAGAAAGCTGAACATGGACTGGATAAGGAAGAAGGCGCCTGAGGTTTATTCTTCTCTGGGAAATTCTCCTGAGAATGCTCATAGATTTGGAGAGGCAATTGTCACCACAGACAAGTTCGTGAAAAAAGCTCACTCCGAGAAGGCAAGAATAGCTGCGGTGGCCAAGGGCGCGGGGATGATTGCTCCTAATATGGCGACGATGCTCTGCTTTGCATTCACCTCCGCAAAATTCGACAGTGGTGAGCTTTACGAAATGCTCAAGAAGGCTGTTGACAGCACTTTCAACAGGCTGACTGTTGATGGTGACACTTCAACCAACGACACGGTTCTGCTTGTTTCAACTGGCAAGGAGAGAGTTGAGAGAGACATCTTCGAGCAGGAGCTGCATTCGGTCTTTTACAGCATAGCAAAGCAGATTGCGAGGGATGGGGAGGGTGCTACCAAGGTCTTCGAGGTTCGTGTTGAGGGCGGGAAGAGTGATGACGATGCAAACTTGATTGCCAGAGCAGTTGCAAGCTCTCTGCTTGTCAAGACGGCAATATTCGGCTGTGACCCCAACTGGGGAAGGATAATTGCCGCTGCTGGCTACAGCGGGGCTGATGTTGACGAAAGAATAACGCTCAGCTTCTCCGATGGTAAAGATGAAATCTTCCTCGTCGATGCGGGAAGACCTCTTGGGACTGAAGAGCAGGCGAGAAAGCTCATGCAAAACTCAGATGATCTCATCATAAAAATAAAGCTTGAAAAAGGAGCGGGGAAGGGATTTGCAATAGGGTGCGACCTCACATATGACTACGTAAAGCTGAACGCTGAGTACACAACTTAGAGGTCTATGAGGTGCGACTCCTTGACGACGTTCAGCACCAGCATCGTGTAAGTCTTCAGAACTCTTTTCATCCCTGCCACTCTTTTTACGAAGGCGTTGAGACTGTCCCTATCCTTAAACTTCGCCACCACTATAATGTCGTAGTCTCCTGTGACGTCATACACAGCAGTGACGTTCTTCTCATTTGCGATCTCCTTTTCAATTTCTGTGAGATATCCACCCTCTGCGGTAATTCCTATTATTGCTATGAGGTCGTATCCGAGCAGTGAGTAATCAATGACGGGAATAAATTTCTTTATCAGGCCAATTTTCCTCATTTTGTTTATTCTGTTGTAAACAGTTCCTTCAGCCACTCCTACCTTCTCCGAAATTTCCTTCAGGCTCTTCCTTGCATCTTCCTGCAATTCCCTCAGAATTTTTATGTCAACATCATCAATTTTTACCATTAAAGCCAATTATTTGAAGAATTTTTTAAGGTTTTTGCAGTTGAAAAATTCTAAGGGGAAAAACTTTAATCCCCTTCCAGCCTACATAGCTTTTACGATGCTTGACAGCAGACTCAGAGAGGCTTTGAGAACAGCAGGAATTGAGGAACTGACGGAATTGCAGTTAGAGGCCTGTAAAAAGATTCTGAGTGGCAAGGACGTTCTCATAATCGCTCCTACTGGCAGCGGGAAGACGGAGGCTGCGATAATCCCAATATTTGAGAAAATGCTCAAAATGGACAGCGATAACGGAATCGTGGCTGTCTACATTACACCATTGAGAGCTTTGAACAGGGACATGCTGAGGAGAATAAGGGGGATTGCGGAGTTTCTGGGCATTAGAGTTGACGTCAGACATGGCGACACTCCCGAATCACAGAGGGCGAGGCAGTCAAGAAAGCCACCACATCTCTTAATAACGACTCCAGAAACCTTCCAGATCCTCTTTTTGGGTAAAAATCTCAGGAAGGCTTTAAAGAATGTAAGGTACGTTGTCATCGACGAAATCCACGAGCTCATAGACAGCGAGAGAGGTGTGCAGCTCAGTGTGGCTCTTGAGAGGCTGAGAGAGATTACGAAATTTCAGACGATTGGTCTTTCTGCAACCGTCAGCAAGCCTGAGGTTGTTTCGAGGTTTGTTGGGATAAATGCAGAGATTCTGGAGTGGAGGGCTGAGAAGGAGTACGAAATATCTGTCGTGAAGCCTGAACCGGACAGTGAGCTTGCTGTGGAGCTGAATGTTGATGAGGAGATTGCAGGAGAGCTTAGGTTCATTGCAGAAGCTGTGAAAAAACATGGCTCCGCATTGATTTTCGTAAACACGCGCCAGACGGCAGAAGCACTTGGTGTGAAGCTCAAAAAGCTGATTGATGTGGAAGTTCATCACGGAAGCCTTTCGAGGGAGGCGAGAGTTGAGGCCGAGGAGAGGTTTGCGAGAGGTGAACTCGATGCCTTAATCTGCACGTCCTCAATGGAGCTTGGAATAGACATCGGCCACGTCAACCTCGTTATTCAGTACAACAGCCCCAGACAGGCCGTAAGGCTCGTGCAGAGGGTTGGAAGGAGCGGACATGGGTTGGGGAGAATTTCCAGAGGATATATCGTTGCAGAAAGCTTTGACGACATTCTTGAATCCATAGTCATCGTTAGAAGAGCTAAAGAGGGATTGCTGGAGGATGCCGAGATTCACTTCAAAAGCTTGGATGTTCTGGCAAACCAGATATGTGCTCTCGCCCTCGAATACGGCAGGATTGATGCTGAGAGGGCTTACAGAATAATCAGGAGAGCCTTTCCATACCGAAGTCTGAGCTTTGAGGAATTTGAGGAGGTTTGCAGTTTTCTCGCAAACATCGGAAAAATATTCTATGACGATGGAGAGATTGGAGCGAGAAGAAACACGAGAAGGTACTTCTACGAGAACATTTCCATGATTCCTGATGAGAAAAGATACAGGGTTGTTGATGTCTCTACAGGAAGAACGATTGGCTCTCTGGATGAAAGCTTCCTCTCAACTTTCAGTGGAGAGATTTTTGCGATGAAAGGGGAGCTGTGGAGGGTGCTGAGTGTTGATGATGTGGTGAGAGTTGAGCCTGTTTCTGCTGAAGGTGAAATACCCTCTTGGGCTGGAGAGGAAATTCCCGTGCCGTTTGAGGTTGCACAGGAGGTAGGAATGCTGAGAAGCTGGTTGGCCGGGATTATAAGGGCGAAAGGGGAGAGAGCTGCTGTTAGCGCTCTTGGTGTGGATGGAGAAGTGGGAGTGGTGGTCAAAACTCTAAAGGATCAGATTGAGAAGGGTTTTGCGATCCCTTCAGACACTCACGTGACCATTGAGGGGTCGGAAAACGTTGTGGTGGTAAATGCATGCTTTGGACACAAGGTGAACGAGACTCTCGGCAGAATCCTCGCCTTACTCCTCACTGCGAGAAGAGGTAGCAGTGTTGCTGTTGAAATAGACCCCTACAGAATCAAGCTAAATCCGGCAAGACCTCAGGAGGTTGAAAGCATAATTAAGAGCATTAATCCAGAGGCTGTTGGGACTCTGGCTGAGAGGGCGGTTTTTGACACGAAGCTTATGCAGTGGAAGGTTGTAAATGCTGCCAGAAAGTTTGGATTTTTGTCGAAAGACGATGAGCTGAGCAGGATAAACGTGAGAAACCTGGTGGTGAAGCTGAAAGACACGCCCATTTATAGAGAAGCTCTTAGAGAGATTTTTGTTGAGAAGATGGATGTTGAGAGAACTGCAGAAATCATAGACAAAATTCAAAGCGGAGAAATTGAGCTTTCTGTGTACAATGAGCTGAGCCCAATCAGTCTTGCTGCAAGGCAGAGGGCCATGGACATACTTGCTGTGAAGTCAAGTGAAGCAATCCTCAAGGCCTTCAGAGAGAGGCTTGAGAAGGAAGTGGTGAGAGTTTACTGCCTCAACTGCAAGGCCAGTTACACTGAGAGAGTGGGGAGCTTTGATAGGTTCACCTGCATCAGATGCGGTTCGAGGATGATTGCGGTATTCAACTCAAGGAGGGACGTTAAGGATTTTAGGAAAAATGAGCTTTTCAAACTGGCAAACCTTGTTATGGGGTATGGAAAAAGGGCAGTTTACGCCCTTTCAACATACGGTATCGGGGCAGACACTGCGGCAAGAATTCTGTCGAGGTTTTATCCAGCAGAAGATGACTTCTTCAAGGCTTTAATCGAGGCCGAGAGAAACTACGTGAGAACGAGGAAGTTCTGGGATTGATTTATAAGCAGCTGCAATTAGCGATGGTGATGAACAGGGCCGAGATCGTCATTGAAGGTTGCAGTCCGGATATCGCCAATTCAGTTCAACCAGAAATCGAAACTTCAATAAGTCGGGCAAAGCTTTATCAATCTGGCGAAAAGCTGAGATTAGAAATCGAGGCTGAAGACGTCTCGGATTTGAGAGCTGCAATAAATTCGTGGTTAAGGCTGATTAAAATGTGTGTAGAGGTTGAAGAGGTGTTGGAAAATGGGTGAACTTCCCCCGCAAGTTCAGAATCTGGTCGCACAGCTTCAGCAGTTGCAGCAGCAGTTGCAGGCTGTAATCACTCAGAGGGCGCAGGTTGAGGCTTTGCTCAGGGATACTGAGCAGGCCTTAGAAGAGCTTCAGAAGGTTGATGATGACTCGCCTGTTTACAAGGCTGTGGGCAACGTGCTGGTTAAGGAGAAGAAAGAGGACGTGATAAAGGAACTCACAGAGAAGAAGGAGACATACGAGATAAGGATAAAAACATTGCAAAGGCAGGAAGAAAAGCTGAGAGAAAGATTCGCCGAGACACAGCAGAAGCTGCAGAACCTGCTCAGTCCTCAGGCAGGATAACGTCGAGGATTTTAGAAAGTAATTTTTTATCAATTTCTCTGCTTATCCTCAAAAATTTCCCCTCATAGGCAATGAAACCTTTTTCGAATCGCCATGCGGTTTTGAACGGGTGAAGCTTAACCCTGTTCGCACCAAATGATTCGAGGTTTACCGCCTTAACGTCATTTTCAAGCTTTACCGTAAAGGAGAGGTCATCTCCCACCGCTATAACATTCTCGTAGATTTTCCTCATTTCTGACTGCAAATCCCAAGGCTTCCAGTTTTTCTCGTTGGCCTTGTCGTAGAGTTTGAGTATAACCTCTTTCATACCACCAATTCCACAGCAGTTTTAAAGCCCTTTTCCAACTTTTTCTGTGAAACTCTGCAGGGAATGCTACAGCATCATCGATGAAGGCATAATTGCTGAAAACTGCGAAGCGTGCTGCAATGCTTTGGACAAAGTTGAGGAGTTTGCAGAGGAGATCGTAAAGGCCATGTCCGTTTATGAGTTCGAGACCTTCAACGTTGGGAGCAGGGTTTGGGGGAGTTTGAAGGCGTTGCAAGAGTATCTCGCACTTAAGGGAGTTGAGTACGAAATAAAGCAGAGGTTCAATGCAAGGTTAGCCATGGCCATTGAGAAGAAGACTGGAAAGGAGAGAGATCTTAACCCGCACATAAATGTCCTTTTTGACCTCGAAACTTTCAAATTTAACCTCCAGATAAAGCCCGTTTACATCTACGGGAGATATCTCAAGAGAGTGAGACACATCTCGCAGACGAGGTGGCTTTGCGGTTACTGCAAGGGGAAAGGGTGTGAAGTGTGCGATTTTACCGGAAGGAAGTACGTTTCATCGGTTGAAGATTTAATCGCCGCACCGGCAATAAAGCTTTTCCAAGCGAGGGATGCGAAGCTTCACGGAGCGGGAAGGGAGGACGTAGATGCGAGGATGCTCGGCACAGGCAGACCGTTTGTTCTTGAAATAATCGAACCGAGGAGGAGGTTTGTTGATCTGACAGAGCTTGAGAGGGCAATAAATGCACAGAGATGGGTTGCCGTTCGCGAGCTTGAGTATGTGGATTCGGAAAAGGTGAAAGAGGTAAAAATGGAAAGGCACAGAAAGAAATACAGAGCAAAGATAGTCTTTGAGGAGGAGGTTGAAAAGGAGAAGCTTGTTGAAGCTCTTGAAAGTTTAAAGGGAGAGATAAGGCAGAGAACTCCAACCAGAGTGTCTCACAGAAGGTCGGACAAGGTGAGGATACGCAAGCTTTTCGATGCAAGGCTGATTCACCACACTGGTAGGGCTGCGGTCGTGGAGTTTGAGGCTGATGCCGGTCTTTACATCAAAGAGCTTGTTAGCGGAGACAACGGCAGAACCACTCCAAGCTTGGCGGAAAAAATAGGAATTCTGGCTAAGGTGGAAAGGCTGGACGTTATTGCAGTCTTTAACTAACATCAACAAGCCTGTAGTTTTGAGTCCCCAGGCCGAGTTCTTCAGCGTAATCGAGCATCCCCTCAGCATCTGTCCAGTCCCAGAATTTCTTGTCCTTAAGCAGTGCCCCACTGAGATTTTCAGCCCGCTTGTACAAATCAACACTCGCCCTGTCAATCGCAAGAACGTCCTTGGAGGCCATTATCCCCAAATCCGGCACCAGTGGTATATCGCTGTAAGGATGGCAGTCGCAGTGAGGAGTTATGTCCAGCAGGAAGTTCAGGTAGGCAAAGTTCTTCTGCACCTCGAAAACTCCCTTTGCACACTCCACAACTCTTTCCGAAACATCTCTGCCAAACACCCAGAAGGTTTTGACCGCATCCTCCTTGCACGCTTCCGAGCAACCGAGGCACTTGACACACTTTTCCCTGTTAATCTGGTAGTTCTCGATGGCGTTGCTTGGACAGACTTTGACGCACTCATCGCACTTGGTGCACTTTTCCCGGTCAATCTGGGGGTAGTCGGACATGTGGATGTCAAACTTGGAAGGTTTTGCAACGCAGCCAACTCCAACGTTCTTTATGCTCCCCCCGAAACCAGCCTGCATGTGCAGCTTGAAGTGTGTGCAGCAAATGACTGCATCACTCTCTGCAATGGCCTTTGCGACCTTCACAGATTTGAGATGCCTGCCATTTATCGGCACCTCAACATAATCGAAACCGAGCAGGCCGTCTGCAATGATTATAGGAGCTTTAAGGGTTTGGTGTGTGTAGCCGTTCTCCTCGGCTATGTTTATTCTTCCCACAGCGGTGCATCTTGGCCTCAGCATCCCTAAACCTGTCGTTTCAGTAACGAATGGTCTTCCACCAGCCTCTATTACTTTCTCCACAACCGCCCTTATGAATACACTCCTGATCGTTCTCGTCGTCCCCCTGTCCCCGAAGTGAGTCTTAACAGCTACAATATCTCCCTTGGAAACTATGTCGAGAACTCCGCACTCATCTATCAGCTTGCCAAGCTTTTTCACAACGCTCAAGTGGGGCTGATACCACTTAGCGGGATCGGTAACCTCAGCCCTTACGTTTGTGTAAAAAACGTCTTTCATGAACTTTCTTTAAGCATTCTCTTAATTATCTCTTTTGCCTCTTCAGAGTTAAACTCATTTTTATCGAGGGGAATTGAAGATTTTATAATTCTAACCTTGCCGTCTTCTCTTGTCTCTACAATGTTGGGGAAATACATCGATATCGAAACCTCAACAGTTTTTTCGTGCGCATCCTTAACCAGCGTGAAAAGACTGCTTGACTTTTCTTTCTCTATTCTTACAAGCAAGGCTCTCAGGAAGTGAAGTATTCTCTGATATGTGTGGTAGATGAGCAATCCCGAAATCGAGTTCATCACCAGCAGATAGTTGCCTTCCATGTCGTCAAGGACTTTGTTTATGGCCAGACTCACCTCGTTGAGGTTTAGAGGATTGGACACAATTATATCTCTACTCTCATTTGATTCTTTCTTTCCCCATGTGTAGGTGTCTATAATCCAGACATCCTCTCTTTTAAGCCTTTTTCTCACAAAATATGCGCTGGAAAGAGTTGTAATCCAAACTACGTTATCAAATTCGCGTGAAATGTCTTCAAGATACTTGCATTTGCCCGTTCCCGGTGGGCCATTGATGAGTACGTGCGTCATCTAAACTCCTCTCTGCAAGATGTTGGCTTACGTGTCCAGATAGATTTTAAACTTTTACGCTTTTATCGTTACCAATGAAAGATGTCTTGTTCACTCCAGAGAGGGCGGCGATAGTGGGAAATACGGCTGTAATAGCTGACCTGCATCTTGGATTTGAAAACGTTCTTCAGGAGAAGGGTTATGCTGTGCCAAGAATGCAGCTAAAGGAAATAAAAGATAGGGTAAAAAGTATTATTGAAAAATATGATATAGACAGAATTGTAGTTGCGGGTGATTTGAAACACGAGTTCAGCAGAAACCTGCCCTATGAGTGGGAAGACGTTAGGGAGTTTATAGAATCCGTTGATGTTGAGCTTGAGGTTGTTAGGGGAAACCATGACAACTATTTAGCGGCGATTCTTGCTGATTATGGGATTGAGTTAAAGGAGAAGGTGAAAGTTGGGGATTACGTCGTCATTCACGGCCATAAGGAATTTGAGGGGGAGAAAATTATTATGGGCCACGAGCATCCAGCGGTAAAGATAAGGGTGAGAGGGGCGCTTTACACTTTCCCCTGCTATCTCGTTGCGGACAGCAGCAAAATCGTACTGCCGGCATTCTCACCTCTGATGGGGGGGAGTGACGTTTTGCAGGGAAACTTTCTGTCCCCAATTCTTCAAAAGGCTAGAAAGATTGAAGTTTACGCAGTTGAGGAAGAGGTTGTTTATCTCGGTAGCATTGAGGATTTAAAAAAGGTGGTGTAGATGGTTACTCAGGAACATCGAGCCCTATGGTTTTTCTGTACCTCATTCCCGGAAAGCTGATTTTTTCAATGGCCGAGTAAGCCTTGTTTCTCGCTTCTTCAATAGTTTCTCCTTTCCCGACCACCGTCAGAACTCTACCGCCCGTTGTGACGTATCCGTTAGTTTTGGCAATGCCGTTGGCATATATGATTGCCTCCTTCATCGCTTCCTCCAAGCCACTTATTGGCTGGCTTGTGTAGTGGTCGGCAGGATATCCCGGTTTTAACCCCTCTCTACCCTTCAGAGCACCGCTTACAGCACAAACCGCAACGCAGCAGTCATTGCTGAACTCCACATCCACATCATCAAGTTTTCCTTCAACAACCGCCATCGATATCTCTGCAATGTCGCTTGCCAGTCTCGGAAGCTTTGCCTCAGCCCCCGGATCGCAGTCCCTCACGTTTATCTCGAGAACCTTTGGAATCAACTCCCCACCTTCTTCGACGAGCATGATTACCGGATAAAGCACGCCCTTGAACACTTTCCCCTCAATCTCCTTAAACTTCTTTATTATTGGCTCCACAACCATTTCCATTATTTTCTCTTCTATCTCCTCGTTGACGCCTGGATGCGGACTCACAGCCCCCATTCCGCCGGTGTTGGGGTTGATAAGCTTCCCCTCCTTGAAAAGCTGCTCTATCTGAGCTTTTGTGTAGAACTTCTTCGTCAGGCCGATGTAGAAGTCCCTCAACCCCTCTATGTCGTCGCTGTCAAAAGCTCTCTTGTAGTCCTTTGCGTGGCCGAATGGTTTAACGGTTTTTCCATCAGTTATTGCGGTGAAGGCAACCTCAATGCCCCTCAGCCTCTCCTCGACCACTATCCTGTTCCCCGCATCTCCAAACTTTTTCTGAATCATGATCTCGTCCACGGCCTTCAAAGCCTCATCAACAGAATCGCAGACGTAAACGCCCTTACCTGCTGCAAGTCCGTCAGCCTTAACGACAATCCCGTTGTCAAATTTCTCTTTTATGTACTCTTTCGCCTCCTCCGGATCATCGAAGTTGGCGTATTCAGGAATTGGGACTCCAATTTTCTTCAAAAAATCTTTCGCCCAGCATTTGCTTGCCTCTAAAATCGTCTCCTCCTTTTTCGGACCAACCGCCGGAATCCCCTCTTCTTCAAGCCTGTCAGCCAAACCGAGGCTCAGCGGCTCTTCAGGGCCTATGTAGGCGAGATCGACCTCGGATTTCTTTGCAAACTCCACTATTTCGTCTATCGCCCTGATTGATGGAATGTTCTTACCATTGAGTTTTGCAATTTTGCACTTTTCGAAAAATTCGCTACCCCCGTTTCCGGGTGCTACATAAACTTCTTTAACCTGCTCACTTCTTGAGAAAGCGTGAGCTATAGCATTTCCCCTGCCTCCTGCATCGACCACGAGAACCTTCATACCGTTTTTTATCTCTTCGATTATATTCCGTTTTCGGTCAATAAAAGCATGCAAATAATTAGTCTTCTTTTTTAATTACAAATTCTACCTGTGTAAAAATAACAAAGCTTAAATACGATTTGCTTAGGCTTTCGAATGTCTTTAAAGTAAAGAGTTTGATCAAGGTGGTTACCATGGATAGGACAGAAATTCTTGAAAAAATTAAGCAGGCAGAGATTAAAGTTGAAGAGGCTATCAGGGCTGCAGAGGAGGAAAGGAAGAACAAAATTCTTGAAGCTAAGATGAAAGCGCGAGAAATTATTGAGAGTGCTGAGGCCGAAGCGGCAAAAGTTAAAGAGGATATCCTCAATTCTGCAAGACAGCAGATTGAAGCTGAAAAGGAGGAAATCCGGAAAAGTGAAACCAAGAAAATCGAGGATTATGCAAAGAAGGGCAAGGATAACATTATGAAGGCTGTGGAGATGCTATATAATGAGTTCGTAGGGATGATGGGACATGCTTAAGCCAGAAAGAATGGTTAAAATTTCTGTAGTAGGTCCCAAGGAGAAACTGGCGGAAACAGCGGACCTTCTCCACAGACTCAACCTCGTCCACATCGAAGAACCTGAAGAGTCTGAATACTTCAGAATCGGCGAGCCGCATCCGGAGGCTTCTGTTGTTTCAAGGGCACTCGTTCAGATGAGGAGCTTCATCTCCCATCTGAA
Organism: Archaeoglobus sp.; assembly: GCF_017656475.1. GTDB lineage: Archaea > Halobacteriota > Archaeoglobi > Archaeoglobales > Archaeoglobaceae > Archaeoglobus. Next base: position 22,822 of record NZ_JACDNT010000014.1, on the reverse strand, counting down.
GCTTGACCCAACAAAAATTGTGCCGAGGAGAAAGTTCAGAGAGTCTGAGATAGAAGCACAGCTTAAAGAGAAGCTGGATGAGTATCAGCAGCTCATAGGGGAGAGAATTGAGTATCTGCGAAGCGTTGATGAGAAGATTGCATCCTTGGAGGAGCAGCTAAACCAGATAGAGCCTCTGAAGAGGCTCGGAATACCCGCGAAACTTCTCAAAGGTTACAAGACGCTTAGTGTTTTTGTCGGGTTCGTTAAAGAGGACCCGACAGAGAAGTTTGCACAGGTGACCAGCGATTTTGAGGTTTTCTCCACCGAATACGAGAAAGAGCTTGTTGTGGCAGTTTTCGTTAAAGCTGAGTATGGGGACGAATTCCTGAGAATTTTGCAGGAATGCGGTTACAGAGAGATACAGGTTCCCGACGTTGAGGACTTCGAAGCGAAAATTTCGGAGATACAGAAGGAAATTGAGTCGCTGAAGGCAAGAAAGGAGCAGGTTGAGAAGGAGATAGAGGAAGTCAAGGTAAAAGAAGCCGAAACTCTGCTTGCTATTGAGGAGTACCTCAGCTCCCAGATGGACAAGTACGAACTGCCTTTGAGAACTCTCGTTTCGAAGTATTCCTTCGTTCTCGTTGGGTACATTCCTGCAAAGTCATTTAACGAGTTCAAGGCGAAGATGGATTCCAATGGTGTTGCCGTTGAGGTTCTCGATGAGGAGGGCGAGCCACCAACGAAGCTAAGCAACCCTGTTGGTGTGAGAAACTTCGAACTGCTCACCACGACCTTCGGAATTCCAAGGTACAAGGAAATCGACCCAACTGTTTTCATAGCAATCTTCTTCCCGATCTTCTTCGGTATGATGCTTGGAGACATCGGCTACGGTTTGCTCGTCACAGTCTTATCTTTATACCTCAAGAGGGTGTTTAAGACCGAAGGCTGGCAGAGGATGCTTAACATCGGTGTCTATGCAGGAGTAATGTCGATAGTCTTTGGCTTCATCTACGGAGAGTGCTTTGGTCCATTCATCGTTCCTGGTGAGTATGAACCGTATCAGATCCACTTCATAGGTTCACAGCTTGAGCACCTCTACGAGTTCCACCACGGCCACCCGATATTTGACAGAGTTGAGGAGATGGGCGTCAAGATTCTTCTGTTCGCTACGATTCTCATCGGTATTGCGAAAATCCTGTTCGGGTTTGCTCTCGGCTTCTACAACGTCTATGTCGAACACGGTTTCAAGGAGGCTGTTCTTGAGAAGCTGTCTTGGATCCTAGGTGTTCTCGGCCTCGCCATGATCATCTTCGGATTCGCTTACAACGTGGGTGTGTTCTACCAACTCGGAGTAGGGCCTGACCCAGGCAACGTGCCTCCACTTCCGTTGCCAGGTCTGATGGAAGGATGGCAGGCAGGACTTAACATGTACTACATCGCTGCTCTTCCATTGCTGGTCATCTGGTTCATACTGTTCGTAATGGGCGAAGTTCCGAAGATGGGTGCTATGGGTGTCATACTTGCAGTAGAGCTTCTCACATGGTTTGGCCAGATCATGAGCTACGCAAGACTTCTGGCCATTGGTCTGTCATCAGTCTACATCGCCTTCGTCATCAACTTCATAGGAATGAAAATAATCGACCCAGTCGGAATCAGCATACCTATACTGGGAGCAATAATCCTTATCATAGGACATGTGGGCAATCTGATCCTCGGCATTCTCGATCCAGGTTTACAGTCATTACGTTTGCACTACGTAGAGTTCTTCACGAAGTTCTTTGAGGGTGGTGGAAGGCTCTACGAGCCTTTCGGCAGGATAAAGAGGTTTATTGAGGAGTGAGGTGTGTTTGAGGAGGTGAGAATAAATGGTGGAAGATGCGTTGGCTAAGGGTTTGATTGCAGTTGGTGCTGGACTGGCAGTTGGACTGGCAGGTATTGGTGCTGGACTTGGTGAAAGCGGTATCGGTGCAGCTGCCGTAGGAGCTACAGCTGAAGACAGAGGCTTCTTTGGTCTCGGTATTCTGTTCACAGTTATACCGGAGACCATAGTCATCTTCGGACTGGTCATAGCGTTCATACTGATGTTCGCGTTCTAACATGCCGGGCGAGGAGCTGGTCAGAAGGTTCCTGGAAAGGAGGGTGCTGACAGAGAAAAACATAGAGAGGTTCGTGAAGTATTACTGGTTGGTGTCAACCGCGAGGATGGTTCTTGGAGTGACCATCCTCATTTTAATATTAATAGGCGGGCTTAAGTTTGGCCAGCTTATACCTTGGAGGTGAGAATAAATGGTGGAAGATGCGTTGGCTAAGGGTTTGATTGCAGTTGGTGCTGGACTGGCAGTTGGACTGGCAGGTATTGGTGCTGGACTTGGTGAAAGCGGTATCGGTGCAGCTGCCGTAGGAGCTACAGCTGAAGACAGAGGCTTCTTTGGTCTCGGTATTCTGTTCACAGTTATACCGGAGACCATAGTCATCTTCGGACTGGTCATAGCGTTCATACTGATGTTCGCGTTCTAAGGTGAAGTAAATGCCACTGGATAAAGTATTGCAGGAGATTCAGCAGAAGGGTGAAGAGGAGGTCAAGAGAATCAGGGAGGGGACCGAGAAGGAAGTGGAGAAAATCATTGCTGAGGCGAAAGCTCAGGCAGAAGAGATTCTCAAGAAGGCAAGGGAGGAAGCAGAAAAGGAGGCAGAAGCAATCAGAAGACAGGAACTTTCAAGCGTTAAACTTGAAATGAAAAGAGAACTGTTGAACGTGCAGAAAGAAATCCTTGAAGAGGTTTCCAATCTCCTGAAACAGAAGATAAGAGACATGGATGAGGAAACGAGGAAGAAGATTCTCAAAACGCTTCTGGAAAAGAACGCTTCACCTGGCATGGTCGTTTACTCAAGAAAGGAGGACGAAGAAATCGTGAAGGATCTGATAAAGGAGCTCAATCTTGAGGTTACCTACGGCGGTAACATAGAGTGCATAGGCGGAATAATTCTTGAAGACCCTGCTGGAGATATCAGACTGAATCTTACATTCGATGAACTTGTGAACCAGGTTTATGAACAGAAGCTGAGTGAAGTCTCGAAATTGCTTTTCAAGTAAACAAGAGGTGGTGACAAATGATATACAGGGGAAATCGAGCGGCTTGGGCCTACATTGTTGCGAGAACGAAGGTGATGAAGAGCAGGCTAATGAAGGCAGAGGACTTCAGAAAACTGCTGAACATGGAGTTCGATGAGATTGTGAGGTATATTGGAGAAACAGAATATAAGAAAGAAATTGATGAGCTTGGGTACAAGTTCACAGGGCCGAGACTACTCGACCATGCCCTCTATGCCAACCTTGCAAGGACTTACAGAAAGCTAATTGAGGTCTCATTCGGAGCGTCAAAGTTCTTGATAACGAGGTATTTGGAGAAGTGGGATGTCTGGAACATAATAAACATCATCAGGGGCAAGATGGCGAACGTGCAGCCTGAAGTAATAGAGGATGTGCTGGTTCCTGCGGGAGAAAGAGACCTTGAATTCTGGAAGAGCCTAATCGTTAGGGATATAGAGGAGATTGTCAAGTCCTTCGAGGGGACTCCATATTATGAGCCCCTTTCAAAGGTGGGCAGTGAGGACATAAGCAAAATCGAAGACGAACTTTACAAGGTGTATTACAGAGAATTGCTCAAACTTAATCCAACCGATTTTGCAATGAAGCTTTTCCTCGACTTCATAAAAATGGAGATTGACATAAGAAACGTCAAGACGTTGCTGAGACTGAAGGCAGAAGATGCGACTGTTGAGGAAATAATAAGCTGCACGATTCCTGGCGGTTACGAGCTTACCGAGGAGGAAATCAGGAAACTTGCAGCGATGCCGATAGATGAAATGATTAAGTCTCTTGAAGGCTACTGGTTCTGGGATGATGTACAGATTAAAGGAAAGAGCGTTGCTACTGCAGAGATAGAGTTCGACAAGGTTTGGATAAACACAATTTCAAAGAGAGCAAGCAACTACCCGCTCAGCATCCTGCCAGTGCTGCAGTATGCGGTGCTGAAGAAGGTCGAGGTGGACAACCTGAGAGTCCTTGGCTGGGGTAAATACTACGGCTTGCCGAATGAGGAGATTGAGAGGCAAATGGTGATATTATGAAGAAGTTGGCGGTAGTGGGAGACCCGGATTTCACAATCGGTTTCATGCTTGCAGGAATCTCAGACATATACGAAGTAACAAGTGATGACGAAATCGTTAAGGCTGTTGAGGATGTTTTAAGAAGAGATGATGTTGGTGTCGTGATTATTAGGCAGGAGTATCTGAAAAAGCTCCCTCCGGTTTTGAGGAGGGAGATTGATGAGAAAGTTGAACCCACCTTTGTTTCGGTAGGAGGAACCGGAGGTGTGGAGGAGCTTAGGGAGAAAATAAGAAAGGCGATAGGTGTTGACCTATGGAAGTGAAAGAAGCTGGATATGTAGGAGAAATTTATAGAATTTCCGGACCCCTCGTCGTTGCAGAGGGCCTTAAGGCCAGAATGTACGACCTCTGTAAGGTCGGTGAAGAGGGGCTGATGGGAGAGGTCGTAGGTTTAGTAGGACAGAAGGTTCTCATTCAGGTTTACGAGGATACAGAGGGCGTAAAGCCGGGTGACAAAGTAGAGAACACCGGAATGCCGCTCAGCGTTGAACTTGGACCGGGCCTGATTAGAAACATCTACGACGGTGTGCAGAGGCCTCTGCCCGTGCTCAAGGAGGTTAGTGGTGACTTCATCGGCAGAGGTATTGAGGCTCCGGGCTTGGACAGAAAGGCAAAGTGGGAGTTCAAGCCCCTGGTGAAGAAGGGAGAGAAGGTGAAACCTGGTGAAATCATCGGAACAGTTCAGGAAACCGAGGTTGTGGAGCAGAAAATCCTCATTCCACCAAACGTGAAGGAGGGTGTGATTACCGAGATTTACGAGGGCAGCTTTACTGTGGAGGACACCATTGCAGTGCTCGATGATGGCACCGAACTGAAACTCTACCACAAGTGGCCTGTGAGAATTCCGAGACCATACGTTGAGAAGCTTCCACCAGTTGTGCCGCTCATAACCGGTCAGAGAATTCTTGACACGTTCTTCCCGGTTGCGAAAGGAGGTACTGCTGCAATTCCCGGCCCCTTCGGAAGTGGAAAGACTGTGACTCAGCATCAGCTGGCGAAGTGGAGTGATGCGCAGATTGTGGTTTACATCGGTTGCGGTGAGCGTGGCAACGAGATGACAGAGGTCCTTGAGGAGTTCCCGGAGCTTGAGGATCCGAGAACCGGGAAGCCATTGATGGAGAGAACCGTCCTTGTTGCCAACACGTCCAACATGCCTGTTGCTGCGAGAGAGGCTTCGGTTTATACCGGAATCACAATCGCAGAGTACTTCAGAGACATGGGTTATGATGTGGCAATTCAGGCAGACTCGACAAGCAGATGGGCAGAGGCAATGAGAGAGATATCCGGAAGACTTGAGGAGATGCCCGGTGAAGAGGGATATCCCGCTTATCTGGCATCGAGACTTGCAGAGTTCTACGAGAGAGCTGGCAGGGTGAAGACGCTGGCCGGAAATGTTGGGAGTGTTACAGTCGTCGGTGCAGTTTCACCGCCGGGTGGTGACTTCAGTGAGCCAGTAACGCAGAACACCCTCAGAATTGTGAAGGTGTTCTGGGCTCTGGATGCCAAGCTTGCTGCAAGGAGACACTTCCCGGCTATAAACTGGCTGCAGAGCTACAGCCTCTATGTTGACACTTTGAAAGACTGGTTTGCCGAGAACGTCAACGAGGAGTGGAATGAGCTCAGGAGATGGGCAATGGAGGTGCTGCAGGAAGAAGCAAGCCTGCAGGAAATCGTGCAGCTCGTCGGTAGTGATGCATTGCCCGAATCTCAGAGAGTCCTGCTTGAGGTTGCCAGAATTATCAGAGAGGTTTACCTCATCCAGTACGCTTACCACCCAGTCGATACATACTGCAGTGTTGAAAAGCAGTATGACATGCTGAAGGCCATAAAGCAGATCAACGACTGGTTCTACCAGGCACTTGAAGCAGGAAAGACGATTGATGAGATTGCAGGAGTCGAGGGAATGGAAGAGTTTGCCAGAGCAAAGTTCGAGGAGAACTACAAGCCAGCTTTGGAGGCTGCGCTGGAGAAGATTAGAAAGAATCTGCTCGGAGAGTGATGAAAATGAAGGAGTATAAGACCATAACTCAGGTTGCAGGTCCGCTTGTTTTTGTTGAGAAGACTGAGCCGGTAGCGTACGGAGAGCTTGTCACCATAACGCTTCCCGATGGGTCAACGAGGAGAGGGCAGGTTCTGGATACATCCAAGGATGTTGTCATCGTTCAGGTTTTCGAAGGTACCAGAGGAGTTGACACTTCAAGCACCGTTAGATTCACGGGAGACATCGTCAAGCTGAACTGCGCACAAGACATGCTCGGTAGGATTCTAAGCGGTTCGGGTGAGCCAATTGATGGTGGGCCGAAGATAGTACCTGAAGAAAGAAGGCCAATTGTTGGTGCAGCTATCAACCCCTATGCAAGACAGTATCCGAGAGAGTTCATCCAGACCGGCATCTCAGCCATAGATGGAATGAACACACTCGTCAGAGGACAGAAGCTACCCATCTTCAGCGGTTCAGGTTTACCACACAACGACATCGCCCTGCAGATTGCAAGACAGGCAAAGGTCAGGGGTGAGGGAGAGGAGTTCGCGGTTATATTCGCAGCTATGGGTATCACATACGAAGAGGCCTACCAGTTCATGAAGGAGTTCGAGAGGACCGGTGCACTGGAAAGAGCAGTTGTGTTCCTCAACCTTGCCAACGACCCGGCTATCGAGAGATTGCTGACACCCAGAATGGCGTTGACAGCGGCAGAGTTCCTTGCCTACGAATACGACCTGCACATCTTGGTCATCCTGACAGACATGACAAACTACTGTGAGGCTTTAAGAGAAATCTCTGCGGCAAGAGAAGAGGTTCCGGGAAGAAGAGGTTATCCGGGTTACATGTACACTGACCTCGCCACAATATATGAGAGAGCCGGGAGAATTAGGGGAAGGAAGGGAACGATTACTCAGATGCCAATCCTTACAATGCCCGGTGACGATATCACTCATCCAATTCCCGACCTCACAGGCTACATCACAGAGGGACAGATAGTTCTCAGCAGAGAGCTGCATGCCAAAGGTATCTATCCGCCAATCAACGTTCTGCCATCCCTCAGCAGGCTGATGAAGGAGGGAATCGGTGAGGGCTATACCAGAGATGACCACCCGCAGTGGAACGACCAGATGTATGCTGCCTACGCTGAAGGTGTTGACCTCAGAGGTCTTGTGGCAATCGTCGGTGAAGAGGCATTGTCTGAGAGGGATAGACTCTTCCTGAAGTTTGCAGACGAATTTGAGAGGAGATTTGTCCAGCAGGGAAGATACGAGGACAGAGATATCGAGTACACGCTCGACCTTGGATGGGAATTGCTTTCAATGCTTCCTGAGAGAGAGCTGACCAAGGTTGAGAGGAAGTTCATCGAGAAGTATCACCCCAAGTATAGAAAGGGAGAAACAAAGACCGAGGAGGCCGCTGAGGAGGCCTCCTGAAAATAATTTTTAGAGGTGACAGGGGATGGCAGAGGTTCAACCGACACGAATGGAACTCATAAAGCTCAGGAGAAGAATAAAGATGGCTACCAGAGGTCATGCACTGCTGAAAATGAAGAGAGATGGTCTCATCATGGAATTCAGACAGCTCCTTGAGGAGGCGAAAGAAGTCATAGGTGGTATGGTACAGAAGTATGAGAAGGCTCAGAGCAAACTTGCTCTGGCAATAGCTGTTGACGGGATTGTGGCTGTGAGGTCAATTGCACTGTCTTGCTGTCAGATGCCCCCAGAGTTCAGTATGAAGAGGAAGAACATCATGGGCGTTGTCGTTCCGGTCATCAAGAGAGAACCAGTTAGGAAGAAGCCCACTGAGAGGGGATACGGCATTTTGAGCACTTCCACAAGAGTTGATGAGGCTGTTGAGGCTTACGAGGAGCTTGTTGATGCAGTACTTGAGGTTGCTGAAATTGAGACAACACTTAGAAAGCTCATTGAAGAGATTGAGAGAACCAAGAGAAGAGTTAACGCCCTCGAATACCGCGTCATTCCAACAATGGAGGAACTGGCAAAGTTCATCTCGTTCAAGCTCGAAGAGATGGATAGGGAGAACATCATAAGGTTGAAGAAACTGAAAATGAAGAAGGGCAAGAGTTAAAACTCTTTTTTTACTTTTACGTAATCACAAGATTCTTAAACACGTTCTGGGAAGTTTATAGAGAGCCGGGGTTGCAGAGAGGTACTGCGCCAGCCTTGAGAGCTGGTGCCCGTAAGGGCTCCTGGGTTCAAATCCCAGCCCCGGCGCCTTTTGAGTTCTGCTCAAAATCTTCCTGAAATCCTGTTTTACTCAATATCTATGCTTCCGAGGTACACTGGTGGGATAGAGAGTAGAGTTTGTCTCGAAAAAATGAGGCTGGTTACTCAACCAGCTACAGCAAACCGAAACCTTTATTTTTTAATTAAAATCAATTTAAAAGATGACGATTGATGAGGTGCTTTCTGTTCTTGAGAGAGTAGAATCAGAAGACCTCGACCCCAAAAGTGGCAGGCTGTTCGCCTACGTTTACGAGACGGGAGATGAGAACATAAGGAAGGTTGCGGAAAAGGCATTGGTCCGCTTTGCCGAGAAAAACCTGCTCGACTTCACGGTTTTCAGGAGTGCGGTGTTCTTCGAGAAGGAAGTAGTTGGATTTGCAAAAAGCTTGATGCATGGTGCTGATGCTCTGGGCTCCTTCACCTTCGGAGGGACGGAGAGCATAATGCTCGCTGTAAAGGCAGCCAGAGACTTTTACAGGAAGAGAGAGGGAAAAGCAGAAGTTCCTGAAATACTCGCCCCTATTTCGATCCACCCGGCTTTTTTGAAAGCAGCCGATTACCTCGGCCTGAAGGTTGTGAGGTTGCCAGTAAAAGAGGCTAAGGGCGACACTGATGCTTTTGCTGAAGCTGTCAGTAATAGAACAGCCCTAATCGCCCTCTCTGCCCCAAACTGGCCCTTCGGCACGATAGACCCCGTAGAGGAGATAGCAGAAATTGCAGTAGAGAAAAACATCCCGCTTCACGTTGATGCATGTCTTGGCGGCTTCATTCTGCCCTTCTTCGAGATGCTCGGCGAGAACGTGCCAAAATTCGATTTCAGAGTTGAAGGTGTCACATCCACTTCTCTAGATGCCCATAAATATGGCTACGCACCGAAAGGAGCTTCAGTAGTTCTTTTCAGAAATGCTGAACTCAAGAAGTGTTCGATGTTCGTGGATGTTTCCTCACCTGGTTACGTGTTTGTGAATCAGGCAGTGCTTTCATCCCGCCCAGAAGGACCGCTTGCCGCTGCTTTTGCCGTGATTAAATACTTGAGCGTGGAGGGGTACAAGAACCTTGCCTCAAAAATCCTCTCAGCGAGGAACAAGATATACAAAGGGCTGAAGGAGCTTGGTTTTGAGAGTGTTGGTAAGGTTGAGAGCAGCGTTCTGGCAATGTCAAATCCGGAAATTGACCTGATGGGCTTTGTGAACAACATGAAAAAGCTTGGCTGGCAGCTTCACCTCCAGAAGGGCCTGAAAAATTACGGCATTCCCGACAACATACACCTCACTCTCAGTCCAATTCACGATGAAGTTGCGGAAGAGTTTGTGGAGGATGCCGCAAAAGCGGTGGAGATGGAGCCAGAAGTGGACACGAAGCAAATCTATGCAATGGCTGAGAGGGGAGACTTTGCGGAAATTATAAAAGGGATAGAGGAGGGCAGGTTGGACTCCAGCGTTATACCCATGCTGCTCGAATCCGTTCCTGAAGATGTTGCTGTAGAGCTGATAAAGAACGTGGTCATAGAGTGGTTCAGATGAGAGCGCTGCTTACAGCAGGCTTTATACTCATAGTTTTTGCCTCGCAGGCCGTCTGGGTCACGTTCTCCCCAGTCCTTACACTTGTTTCGGAGGAAATAAACGTCTCCGTGGAGCTACTCGGACTGCTGGCAGTAACTTACCCAATCTTTTTCTTAATCCTGACCATACCGAGCGGTCTGCTTCTCGACAGAGACTTCAAGAAGTGGTTTTTGTTTGGCAGCGTGATGACCTTCTTTGCCGCAACAGGAAGACTTCTGAGCTTTAATTACTACTGGCTCCTTGTTTGCCAGCTTTCAGGTGCCTTGGGACAGCCATTTCTGCTCAACGCCTTCGTTCCCTACGCATCACAGCTTTACGAGGAGAGGAGGACGCTGGTCATCTCAATACTCAGCCTCTCCATGTACCTTGGCACAGTGTTTGCTCTCGCTGCTGGCATGAAACTCTACAATGCTGGTGGATTAACGATGCTTGTCTTGCCGGCAGCAGCAGTGGCAACTGCTGGAATAGTGCTCGTGCTGGTAGCGGTGAGGGCCGTGAAGTTCACCAAGGCAGAAAGCTTTGCTGTAAGGCAATTCGGGGCAGTTTTGAGAAGAAAGGATCTGTGGATTGTCGGAGCGATTCTCGGTTTCGGTGTTGCGACCTTCGACAACCTGGCAACCTGGTTGCAGCCCGCTTTGAGGAGTGCCGGCCTTGAAAAGGTTGCAGGAGATGCCGTAGCTCTCGCCATAGTTCTCGGACTGATTGGTGTGGCAATTATTCCTGACAGAGTAGCCAGGATGAACTTGAGGACTGTGTACATGAGGTCTATAACTCCTTTGATTGGTGCCTTCTTCGTCATCTTGGCCTTTGCCCTGAACGCCACTCTGCTATTCGCATTCCTTGGCATTAGCGGCTTGCTTATGCTCCCTGCATATGCGATAATAATGGACTGGATAGGAAAGTTCTGCGACAAAGAAGTTCACGGCAGCGCTACAGGCTTTGTTGGATTGACGAGCAGAGCCATCTCTGTGGCCCTAACACTAGGGGCGATGTACTTCATCAGCAGCGCTGAGCTTTACTTCACCTATCTAACAGTCCCAATTACTGTGGCCTTCATCCTCACATTACTGCTTCCAAACGACCGTAAACTAGCTAAGATTTCAAAAACATTTTAAGTTGTGTAGAGGACTTGCTTTATGGCCTACATGGAGATAGAGTGCCCTATATGCGATGACGGAAAGCTTCACAGAGTTGAAATTCTTGAGGAGAGAAAGGGAAAGTTCAGAAGGAGAAATGCCGAGTTTGATGCTGAGGTTTACATCGTTATCTGTCAGGATTGCGGAACCAAGGGGATAGTAAGAAGGGTAGCGCAGATAAACATGGAGAGCTATGAGTTTCCGTTTGAAGATTGACGAAAGCGTCACTTCTGACCACGTTGTCTGCTGGGGGATTTCGGTAGCGCTTCTTAAAAAGTCTCTTTTCGGCTCCACTCCAGAGGAGCGAAGAAGAAGGATTGAGGAGAAGATCTCGCAGGCTATTGAAGAATTTGGTCTAAAAGAGATGGCAGATGAGTTCAGCGTTTCGATGCTTTCAGCATGGGTCAGATACTATGTTTTCAGAATCGATGCTGCTGAAAAGACCTTCGTTCTCAATGTACTCTCACCGAACTCTCCGGTAAGAAGCTTTAAAGATATACTGGACCCTTTAAAAGGTCTATTTGAGAAGTTCAAAGACGACATTGCAGTACCAATAGCCTACACTGATGAATTCATGTTGCAGGAGTGGCTTGACGGCATTCCCCTCTCCGAGTTGAGGGACGGAGACATTATGAAAAACGATGAGAAAAGCAGGAAAATAATTGAAGAGTCGATTTACCTGACCACAAGAATCCTCTACAAGTTATGGAAAGAAGGATACTCCTATACTCCGTGGGAGGATTATGAGGCCATGTACTGTGACGGCAGAATAGTTCTGCTTGACGTTACCAGGTTCGAGAAAAAACCAAGCAACGAGAGCTTTCTGCAGTATTACTACGGTGCTCCCTTCTGCGCTCCGGATGTGCTCAAAGACCCGACGAATCCCGTAAACAGGCTTTACTTCAGAGGAACCAGCGAGAGAGACTACTTCGGAGTGGAAAGAAAAAGATACGAGGAACTGTTCTTAAAGGGAATCTGGGATGAATGCGATGATGAGGAGGAGTTCAGAGAGGCTACGCTTTATTCTAGGCCTTTGACAAATGCACGAACGTTTTTACCAAGCACGGAGTGATTGTAGCCACCCTCAAGAACTGCAAATCTCCTCCCCTCGCACTTTTCCTCGGCGTACTCCTTAATAATTCTTCCAATTTCCCTGTAGTCTTCAGTTTCGAGTATCCCTCCCCAGTCGTCCTTATGCCGGTCGAAGCCTGCTGAAACCGCAATTATGTCGTAATCGTTTTCTTTGAGAAACTGCTCTATGCCCGCTATGTCTGCACCCTTCATGTGGTGATACTTGACCTCCTCAACTCCTGCAAAGGCGTTAGCCGTTCCATCCCCGTAATGCAAATCGAAGTCCACGATTACTGCTCTTTTAATCTTCCCCTCAACCAGCAGCTTTTTGACGGCAATGGCTATGTTGTTAAAGTAGCAGAATCCCCAGCTGCTGTCCGGACTTGCATGATGACCCGGAGGGCGTATTGCCGCAAAGGCAGGCTCGTTAAAGGCTATTTCGGAAGCAAGAATTGCCCCTCCAGCAGCAAGAATTGCAACTTCGTAAATCTCAGGCTCGCTCTTAACATACATGTAATGCTCTCTCGTGTGAATCAGGAGTATGTCCTCCATTCTCGCCGGTTCAGGTTCAACAACCTCGTAATCTCTTAGCTCTTCCATTATTGCCTCCATTCTTCCGGCCTCTGCTGCCGGGTCTGAGGTGTAGACAGTATAGAATTTCGGATGAAAAACAATCTTCATGAGATAACGTTTGCACAAAATTCTTTAAGTTTTTCCCGTATTCAACACAATGATTGCATCAGCACCCGGAAAGATAATTCTGTTCGGTGAGCATTCAGTGGTTTACGGCAGGCACGCGGTGGTGTCTGCAATCAACCTCAGATGCAGGGTTAAGGTGAGAAAATCCAGCAGTTTCAAAATTAAGTCCGTGCTGGGAGAGAGCAACCTGGATTTTGACAGGCATCCATACGTTGTTCAGGCTGTGAGGAGATTTTTGGAAGTAAAGAACATACCGGGTGCTGAAATTGAAATAGAAAGTGAAATTCCAATCGGCTCAGGTCTTGGAAGCTCTGGAGCTGTTATAGTTGCAACACTAGCAGCTCTTAACGCAGAGTTTAAAGGTGGGATGGACAAAGAGGACATTTTCCAGATGGCAAAGCAGGTTGAGATTGATGTTCAGGGCAGAGCGAGCGGAATAGACCCATTCATATCCACCTTTGGCGGTTCATGGCTTTTTCCGGAGCGGAAAAAAGTGTCGATGCCTTTTAAGTTCTTCGTAATCAACTTTGGCAGCAGGTCAACGGCAGAAATGGTGAAAAAAGTTGCTGAGCTGAGAGAGAGGCATCCAGAAGTCATGGAGAAGATTTTTGACTCAATAGATGCCGTTTCGCTTGAAGCTGCTGAAATCAAAAGCGAAGACAGGCTTGAGGAACTCATTGCGATAAATCAGTCGCTGTTAAGGGCAATAGGGGTGAGCAATCCTGAAATAGATGAAACTATTGCAGAACTTGAAAGAAAAGGGCTTAAGGCAAAGATAACCGGTGCAGGTGGTGGAGGGTGCATTTTTGGGCTCTACAAAGGTGAAAAACCGGAGGGAAGCTTCGTTGTTGAGCCGGAGAAGGAGGGGGTTAGAGTTGAGGAATGAACTGACAATTCTCAAAATAGGGGGTTCGGTGATAACCGACAAGAGCGAAGGGGCGTATGAAAAGCTGAAGGAAGCTGAGCTAAAGGAGGTTTGCAGGGCAATATCTGAAAACTGGAAAAATTTGATTTTGGTGCACGGAGCTGGTTCGTTTGGCCATCCACACGTTAGAAAGTTTGGCTTAAGCTCTCTTGGAGCCTCAAAGGTGCATCTGGGCTGTTTGAGGCTAAGTGAGAGATTCTGCTCAGCACTAACAGAGTTTGACGTACCAGCATACCCCATCCACCCCTTCCTTGCTTATACTGCAAAGATTGTGGAAAAGGCCCTAAGAAACGGCTTCCTTCCCGTTCTTCATGGCGATGTTGTTATGAATGAGAGAATTGAAGTTCTTTCCGGAGATGACATTGTTGTCCATCTTGCAGAAGCTTTTAAGGCAGGAAGGATTGGCTTCGCGACCGATGTTGACGGTGTTTATGATCTAAACGGCAATGTGGTAGAAAAGCTTGATAGGACCTTGCTTGAGAAGATGCTTGCTGAAATCGGGGAAAATAAGGGAAAGGAGGATGTGACTGGTGGTATGTTGAGAAAACTTCAAAGGCTTTACGAAATGGGGCACAAATGCAGTGCCTATGTTTTCAGAGGAAGTTACGAAAACTTGAAGAAGTTCCTTCAGGGAGAGAAGGTTGGAACGGAGGTGATAATCTGAGCACTTCGAAGAGAAAAATCGACCACATTAGAATCTGCCTCGAAGAGGAAGTGGAGTCGGGCTACACGGGACTTGAAGACGTTATGCTCATTCACAAAGCTCTTCCCGAAGTAGATTACCGGAAAATCGATACTGAAGTTGAGTTCTTAGGGAAGAAGCTGTCATTTCCACTTCTCATCGCCTCTATGACCGGAGGGCATCCTAAAACTAAGGAGATAAACGCGTGTTTGGCTGAGGCTGTTGAAGAGGTAGGAATAGGTATGGGTGTGGGGAGCCAGAGGGCGGCTATTGAAGATGAAAAGCTTGCAGACAGCTTTACAGTTGTTAGGGAGAAAGCTCCAAAGGCTTTCATCTACGCCAACATTGGCATCCCGCAGGTTATAGAGAAGGGTGCTGAAATCGTTGATAAGGCCGTGGAGATGATTGATGCGGATGCTGTTGCGATTCATCTCAACTACCTTCAGGAGGCTATTCAGCCAGAAGGCGATTTGAACGCTGAAAAAGGATTGGAGATGCTGGAAGAAGTCTGCAAATCCGTGAAGGTTCCGGTTATAGCCAAGGAAACCGGAGCAGGAATCAGCAGGGAGATTGCAGTAATGCTCAAAGAGGCAGGTGTTTCGGCAATAGACGTTGGAGGGAAAGGTGGGACGACGTTCAGTGGTGTTGAGGTATACAGGGTCTCTGACGAAATTTCCAAGTCAGTTGGAGTTGACTTCTGGGACTGGGGTTTGCCGACAGCCTTCAGTATTGTTGATTGCAGAGGGATACTGCCCTTAATCGCAACAGGTGGGCTGAGGAGTGGGCTTGATATTGCGAAGAGCATAGCGATTGGGGCGGAAGTGGGCAGCGCTGCACTGCCGTTCCTAAGAGCCGCTGTTGAGGGAGTGGAGAAAGTCAGGGAAGAAATCGAGTACTTCAGAAGGGGGCTAAAAACGGCAATGTTTTTAACAGGATGCAGGAACTTGAGAGAGCTGAAAGGTCTTGAAGTGTTTGTAACAGGAATGCTGAAAGAGTGGGTGGAATTCAGAGGTTGATTGCCATGCTGAAGGAAGAGATAGCAAAAAGGGCTGAAATAATCAACAAGGCTATCGAGGAGCTTTTGCCTGAAAAAGAACCACTTGGCCTTTACAAGGCTGCAAGGCACCTGATAAAAGCTGGAGGAAAGAGGTTGAGGCCGGTGATCAGCCTTTTAACTGCAGAAGCTCTTGGAAAGGATTACAGAAAGATTATCCCTGCAGCACTGAGCATTGAGACGATTCACAACTTCACACTTGTGCACGACGACATAATGGACAGGGATGAGATGAGGAGAGGCGTTCCTACTGTCCACAGGGTTTATGGGGAGGCAACAGCAATTCTCGCCGGCGATACGCTTTTCGCAGAGGCTTTCAAGCTTCTTACTGCCTGCGATGTCGAGAGCGAGGGAATCAGAAAGGCTACAGAAATGCTTTCAGAGGTTTGCATAAAAATCTGCGAGGGGCAGTACTACGACATGAGCTTTGAAGAGAGAGAGACGGTTTCTGAAGAGGAGTATCTAAAGATGGTCGAACTGAAAACGGGAGTTCTTATTGCGGCTTCTGCAGCCATGCCGGCAATCCTTTTTGGAGAGGATGAGAAAGTTGTTAAGGCGCTGTGGGACTACGGACTTCTCAGCGGTGTGGGATTTCAGATTCAGGATGACCTTCTGGATCTGACAGAGGAGACTGGCAAAGACTGGGGGAGCGACATTCTTAAAGGCAAGAAGACTCTGATTGTCATAAAGGCCTTTGAGAAGGGTATAAATCTTAAAACGTTTGGAAAGGGCAAGGCTGACGCTTCGGAAATCAGAGATGACATAGAGAAACTCAAAGAATGCGGAGCTATTGACTATGCTGCAAAAAAGGCCAGAGAAATGGCTGAGGAGGCTAAAAAAAGACTCGACGTTTTGCCGGAAAGCAAAGCAAAAGAGATATTGCTGGAACTCACGGACTTCCTCGTCACGAGAAAAGCATAAACACTGAATTTTAATGCCAGAACTGAAAGGATTTTTCAGTTCCTTATGGGCACATAATCTTTAAATATCCTTCCAAGCTTGCTTCCTCTTAGACGGTGGTATTATGACGTTCAAGCATATCGTGAGAATTGCCGATACAGACCTGGATGGGAACAAGAGTCTCATGTTCGCTCTTACGGGGATAAAGGGAATTGGACTCAGGGCTGCGAGATGCATAGTCAACGAGCTGGGAGTGGATGGGAGAGCCAAACTTGGAGAGCTTGATGATGAGACGATAGAGAAAGTCAAGAAGTTCATTGAGGAGGAAATCGAATCCCTTCCATCATGGCTTCTAAACAGGAGAAAGGATCCATATTCAGGCCAGAACCTCCATCTGCTGTCGAAGGACGTTGACTTCGCAAGAATGCTGGACATCGAGAGACTGATTAAGATGAAAGCCTACCGCGGCGTCAGGCACGCAAGAGGAAAGAAAGTCAGAGGTCAGAGAACTAGGTCAACTGGCAGGACGGGAAGGACAGTTGGTGTTGTGAGGAGGAAGAGGTGATTTTAGATGGGTGACCCAAAGCGCCACAGAAAGAAGTACACAACTCCAACTCATCCGTGGGATAAGGCCAGACTTGAGAAGGAGATGGAGCTCGTGATAAAGTACGGCCTCAGGAACAAGAAGGAGCTCTGGAGATTCCAGAACATTCTGAGAAAATACAGGAGAGTAGCGAGAGACCTTCTCGCTGAAATCGGTCTTCCTGGCAAGGAAGGTGAAATTGCAAAAGCCAAGGCACAGACGGTTATTAAGAAGCTAAACAAGATGGGGATACTCCCCGAAAACGCAACTCTCGATGACATTCTAAACCTGAGCGTTGAGGACTTTCTTGAAAGAAGGCTTCAGACGATGGTCTACAGGCAGGGGCTGGCAAAGACGATAAAGCAGGCAAGACAGTTCATAACTCACGGTCATATTGCGGTTGACGGGAGGAGAGTTACTTCTCCAAGCTTTATCATAACCAAAGAGCTAGAGAGCAAGATATCCTTCTATAAGAATTCCCCGTTAGCAAAAACTGAGGTGGTCTGATGGCCGAGAAGAAGAAGGGTGGAAGGTGGGGAATTGCCCACATATACTCCTCATACAACAACACGATAATCACGATTACAGACATAACCGGAGCCGAAATTATTACAAGGGTAAGCGGTGGAATGATAGTCAAAGCTGATAGAGATGAAGGCAACCCCTACACCGCGATGCAAGCAGCATTGAGGGCTGCAGCTATTGCAAAGGAAAAGGGAATTGAGGGCGTTCACATAAAGGTTAGAGCACCTGGAGGAAACAAGCACACAACCCCTGGCCCCGGAGCACAGGCAGCGATCAGAGCTCTTGCAAGAGCTGGACTCAAGATAGGAAGAATTGAGGACGTTACACCGATTCCGCACGATGGAACAAGACCTCCAGGAGGGAAGAGGGGTAGGAGAGTCTGATGATGCCGGAAATTGAAATACTGGAAGAATCAGAATTCAAAATCAAATTTATTTTGAAAAACGCATCACCAGCTTTAGCCAATTCATTCAGGAGGGCAATGAAAGCTGAAGTTCCTGCTATGGCTGTAGACTACGTCGACATCTACCTGAATTCCAGCTATTTCTATGACGAGGTGATTGCTCACAGGCTGGCCATGGTTCCAATAAAGACCTACTTAGACAGGTTCAACATGCAGCACGAATGCGCTTGTGGTGGAGAGGGTTGTCCCAACTGTCAGATTTCCCTCAGACTGAACGTGGAGGGACCAAAGGTAGTTTACTCAGGAGACTTCATCAGCGACGACCCTGAGGTGGTCTTTGCAATAGACAACATCCCGGTTCTGGAGCTTTTCGAGGGGCAGCAGCTAATGCTGGAAGCTGTGGCAAGGCTCGGAACGGGAAGGGAGCACGCGAAGTTCCAGCCGGTTTCAGTCTGTGTTTACAAGATTATTCCAGAAATTGAAATAAACGAGAACTGCAACGGATGTGGAGACTGCATTAAAGTTTGTCCGAGGAATGTTTTCGAGAAAGATGGGGACAGAGTTAAGGTTAGAGACTTGATGGCTTGCTCGATGTGTGAAGAGTGCGTTGAAGTCTGTGAGATGAACGCCATTAACGTTAAAGAAACGAACAACTTTCTGTTCACAGTTGAGGGAACTGGAGCCTTACCAGTCAGAGAAGTTATGAGAAAGGCTCTTGAAATTCTCAAAAGCAAAGCTGAGGAAATGAACAAAATAATAGAGGAAATACAGTAAAAAATTAGGGAATATCCAGCTCTTTTAGCTTTTCTTTTGTTGGAACTCCGTTTTCCCAGCCTCTGAGCTGGTAGTACTCCTCCTTCATCCTGTCCAGTTCAACAACCTGTCCCTTTGCTGGCCCCTCCTTGAGCGGCTCGGTAAGCAGGCGCTTTGGAAGCATGTCGTCCTTGCCGTCAAAGCCGTACTTGTTGATTATAACCCTCTCAAGGTTGTAGATTCTCTCTCCAATCTTCATTATTTCGTCAGCATTCAGATCCCAGCCAGTAACATGTGAGAGCATCACAGCGTAATCCTCTGCTCCCAGGGCGAAGGTTGTGAAGAGGCAGTTTACGGCTGAGTTAACGACGCATGTGAAGTCCTGGAATGCCTTAACCCATGCTGCCTTCCCCTCATATGTGAGTGGATCAATCTTCTCAGGCAATCCAACGATTTCGGGCGAGACTGTGTAGCCAGAAACGTGGCAACCTCCTCTGTTTGCGGTTGCGTAGTTCAGGCCTATACCCTTGATCCCTCTGGGGTCGTAGGCGGGCATCTCAAGTCCCTTAACGCTCATCGAAAGCTCAGGTGCACCGAATACCTCAGCCAACCTCTTGCTTCCGAGAGCCAAGTATTTCCCAATGCCGGTCTTGTATGCGGTTCTCCACACAGCCTCAACCATCGCGGCATCGCTGCCAAATGATAAGTCGAGGCCCTGCAGGTCTTCATCCTTTATGTAACCCTTCTCGTAAAGCTCCATCGCACACGCTATCGTTGATCCCATGGAGATCGTGTCTATGCCGAGTTCATCGCAGAAGTGATTGGCCTTTATGATTGCCTCAAGGTTGATAACTGCCGTGTCGTTGCCGAGTGCCCAGATCGACTCGTATTCCGGCCCCTCAGTGTTTAGAACCTTGAACGGACCGGTTTTAACCTCTGTTGCCCTTCCACACCCTATGCTGCAGCCCCAGCATGCAACTCTCTTCCTCAAGTACTTAGCTTCCATTGTCTCTCCGCTTATTTCGTCAGCTTTCTCGTTGTATGCTTCCTGCCAGTTCTTGTAGGGCAAAGCACCTGCGTTGTTTATCACGTTAACCAGAACAGCGGTTCCGTACTTGGGCAACCCCTCACCTGTTACGGGGTTTTGCTTGATCTTGTCGAGCATTTCTTTGGAGACTGCCTTGAACTCTTCAGGTCTCGCTATTTCGGGCCTGCTTGATCCCTTTGCGACGATCGCCTTAAGTTTCTTTGAACCCATTACCGCTCCCACACCAGTCCTTCCTGCTGCTCTGTGCTCTTCGTTGATTATGCACGCGATATGCACAAGATTCTCTCCTGCAGGGCCAATGCAGGCGACACTGCAGTTCCCACCCACTCTCTCTGTGAGAACTCTGGTTGTGTCGAAGGTGTTTTTGCCCCACAGGTCCTTGGCACATTTAATCTCTGCCGAGCCATCAACGATTTCAAGATACACCGGTTCCTCACTCTTGCCCTCAATGATGACCATGTCGTAACCCGCAAACTTCAGATACGGGCCAAATTTGCCTCCGCTGTTGGAAGAACCGATTCCGCCTGTCAGCGGGCTTCTGAGAGTCATTACGTGGTATCTTCCCGGTTCTGGGAAGCCTGCAACTCCTGTTGCCGGCCCTGTTGCAAAAATCAGAACGTTCTCCTCTCCAAGCGGGTCTATGTCTGTAGGTGCAATTCCAAGTTTCTCATACTCAGTGAGATAATCGTAGAGGATTCTTACCGCGTATCCCTTCCCACCGATGTACTTTTTTGCAATTTCCTCGTCAATCGGAAGCTCTTTTATGCTGCCATCGCTCAAATTCACTTTCAAAATTTTGCCCATATATCCTCCTGCCATAAAATCACCATTACTATTTGATTTGTCAAAATAAATAATTTCCGATATGCTCGGCCATGCTTATCGCTACAATAGGAGAATTAAAGCAATGGAGAGAAGCATAAGAATTATGGCAAGAACTAAGGAGAGAAAGGCGTACTTACTGTCACCAAAGACGATGGGAATCGGTCCTATGAGAATTACCCCTCCCCCTTTTACTTCTCTCTTTGGCTTTCTCTCGTTTCTTTCGTGTTCTTCTGTTACTTCTCTCCTTTCTTCAAATTCTTCCTCAAATTCTGGCCATTCTTCTCTCAGTCCTGAGATAACCAAATAAATTCCGAGGAGGATTATAATAATTGAAAGCAGAGCGAGCATGCTACCACCTCATCAGCAAAGGTAGGAGAATTAAAATCAAAGCTATGAAAACCATGAAAACCGCAATGTCCGGAGATGATCCGAAGACTATTGGAATAGGCCCTATGATCACAACTCCTCCATACTCCACGTTCTCCGCACTGCTTAAAGCCAGCAATGTAAGGCCGAGCATCACCACGGCAAAGCCGATCATAACCTTGAAGGGGTTCACGTTCGGTTTTCGTCTTCAGGAAATAAATTTTATTTGCTGGAGTAGTGCTGAATCAACCATACTCTATCAACTGTCCTCAGTAAAGCTGGACAACGCAACACATCAGCAAACTATTTTAATTTAACTCCGAAAGGTTTCCTGATGGAATCTCTGCAGGACATAATCAAAGAGATTATGAGCTGCAAAAAATGCGACCTCCATAAAACCAAAACAAACTACGTTCCCGGGGTGGGGAATGAAAAGGCAGAAGTTGTTTTTGTCGGTGAAGCACCGGGAAGGGATGAGGATTTGCAGGGAGAGCCATTTGTAGGGGCTGCTGGAAAGCTTCTTACGGAGATGTTGGCGTCAATCGGTCTGAGGAGAGGGGATGTTTACATAACCAACGTTCTGAAATGTCGCCCCCCTAATAACCGTGACCCCACTCCAGAAGAGGTCGAGAAATGTGGAGATTACCTTGTAAGGCAGCTTGATGTGATCAGGCCGAACGTAATCGTCTGCCTTGGAAGATTTGCCGCACAGTTCATTTTCAACTTGTTCAGTCTTGAATTCACAACCATTTCCAGAGTTAAGGGGAAGGTTTACGAGGTTGAAAGGTGGGGAAAGAAGGTCAGAATCATCGCAATCTACCACCCAGCAGCGGTTCTCTACAGGCCTCAATTGAGGGAGGAGTATGAGAAAGATTTCCAGAAGATAGGCGAGTTATGCAAAAAGAAGCAACCGACCCTCTTTGATTACCTATGAATGAAGCTTATGGAATCAGCTTAATCACTCACGCAGCAACTCTCACTGCTATTTTCCTAATCAAAACTCTTCCTGTCGTCATTGTTGCCATTTATGCAGTCAGCTACTCTATAAAGAAGGGCTATCTTGAGAAATTTGCCTTTTCTCTCCAGCCTGCATTGCGAAAATTCGGTGTGAGCGAGTTTGCTGTAATAAGCTTTGCAACCTGCTTCATCAGCCCTACAGCCAGCTACTCGATGCTATCCCAGGTCTGGAGGGAGAAAAAGATTGACGACAGAGAGGTTATTGCTGTATCCTTTCTCAATTCCTTTCCGAGTGTTTTCAGCCACCTCTACGCCTTCTTTATCCCGTTCGTCATACCGGTTCTGGGATTTGCTGGACTGGTTTACACAGGAATAAGATTTGCTGTGGCAATCATCAAGTCGCTTATTGGCTTCTTTTTATCAAGGAGATGGAATCACAGTGCACCGAGCTATCAGGAACTTAAACCTGTATCAGTTTCTCAAAATGTTCTCAGAATTGCAGCAATTATGGGAATAACGTATTTCATCGTCTCTCTTCTCTCCTTGCTTGGCGTATTCGATTTTATGAGCGAAGCATTGAAATTTCTGCCCTTTAAGGCTGAAGCTATAACTATTGCAATAGTCGAGTTTTTCAATGTCAGGTCTGCTGTAGTGACTGCTGCTGGTTTTATGGATTCGGGTTTGGAGTGGAAATGGGTGGTTACAGGTCTAATTCTTGGTAACGTCATCAGCTTCTCAACAAGGTCAGTCAAACACTCACTTCCGATGCACCTCTCCCTGTTCGGTCAGTTTGGTGTGAAAATAGTGCTGCTGAACTCAATTGTCACGCTAATTCTTGATATCGCATTTGTGGTATTGCTGCTAATAATTTAGACTTGGAGAACAAAGTATTGGAGATTAACTCCTATGTGGGCTTCCGCCAGGGTTCCATATTGTGAATCTTCTACGGGT
>NZ_JACDNT010000013.1 GCF_017656475.1 Archaeoglobus sp. | reverse complement strand
TTTGTTCCTTTCGAATACTTTAGGCTCCTTAACAATTTCCTTTACTGATTGCATAATTTGGTGTTATATTTCAGATTTATAGGTTTTGGTAATGTGGACATACCCTCTAAAAGCGACCAAAACTGAAATATAAACCCTGACCAAATATTCAACAATGGACTACATATTCGAAGATGTGAAAATAAAAAGGGGAAGCGCTCCAAAGTTCATTCTCAACGGAGAAGAGGTGGATATCTGGGATGAAGAGCTTGTTAACTACCACTCAAAGAGCGTTTCGGATTATATCAGGGAAAAGCTCATCGAATTTGAGAAAAAAGGCATCGACCCGTTTGAAGAGATAATAGGGAAAGAGAAGGAGAAGGAGATGGTCAAGACAGCCTTAATGAGCGGATCAAACATCCTTTTTAAGGGCAAGAAGGGCTACGGAAAGACGACGTTTTCAAAGGCCATTTCGAAGCTTTTGCCGGACAAGATACTTGCAATTAAGGGGTGTAGAATCCACGACGACCCCACACAACCCACCTGCTTTTCATGCAAGAAGAAGCTGTTTGAGGAGGATGAGGTTGAACTCGTTTTTATCCCCAAGAAATGGATAAGGATTGCCGGAGATCCGATGATGACGACAAGACAGCTTATTGGTGGTATCAGCCTTCAGAAAATAAAGGAAGGTTATGAGCTCGACCACCCTGAAGTGTTCACTCCGGGAAGGGTGCTGAAAGCTCACAGAGGTATCGCGTACTTCGACGAACTTGGCTCCATCCCTTCAGCCCTCCAGACTCTTCTCCACGAGCTTCTTGAGGAGAGGCAGATTACCACTCCAGAAGGGGACATAGTTCCAATGAAAATAGACACTCTTGTCATCGCGTCAACAAATCCCGCGAACTACAAGGGCGTTTCAGACATTAAGGAGCCCCTTCTCGACAGGATGGAGCAGATAGACATAGGGCCACCTGAAACAATAGAGGAGGAGATAGCGGTCGGTCTCAGGAACATGACACTCGACGGCTCTTTAATTCCCGAATGGCACCTGAAAATTATTGCATCAGCAGTGAGATGCATGAGGAGCAATAATTGCAGATATTCTGCAAGAATTGAAGTTGAGCCAAGCTGCAGAGCGACGATAAAGGCCTTTGACCATGTTGCAGCGTCTGCGATGAGAAACGGCAGAAAGGCTGTAATGTTTGCAGATTACGGTAAAGACTTTGCAAATCTGAGTCTGGCTCTGAAAAGCAGGTTTGAGGTGGATTACGAAGATGAGCTAAGCAAGGATGAGGTTGTTAAGGGTGTTGTTAATGACGCCATCGACACGGTTTGCGGAGAGGTTTATGCAGCCATACCGAGAAACATATTCGGCGGTATGATGGAGGAGCTGTCTGAAATTGGAGAAATTGACGTTTACTCTTCAAATGGTTTGGAAGACTACAGAAACCTCTGGGCCTTTGTATCATCTATCTCCCGAAGAAAGGAGGAAATGAACTCCGCACTGGAAATCACTCTGGAGGCGATTGCGAGGTGCACTGGTTTGGTGGAGAAGCAGGAGGAAGGGGTTTATGCCTACCTTGCCTACGACAGATAAGCCTGAATGCTCACTCTGCCAGAAAAGCGAGAGTGGTTTGGAGAAAATAGCTGAAGACCTGCTTTACTCCCTCTTCAACCCCTATCACAGGGACACTGGAGATTTTGACGTTTCAGAACTTATCAGAAAGCACCTGAATCCAGAGATGGCAAAGGATTTCGAAATGTACTCATCCTTTTTCAAAGACCTCATGAAAACATTCGGGTTCATGAGCAACTACTGGGCAGAGAAAAATAAGGAACTCAAGGATGCAAAACAGAAGGCGTGGGAAGAGCTCAAGGAGATGCTTAAGAGTGGTGATGTAGGCAAAGAAGAACTCAGCATGAGCCAGATTGTTGACAACTTCTTTGATGAAGTTGTTGATGAACTGCAGGAATTAGGATACATAGAGAAAGTCGAAACGAGACTCCACAGAAAGGTGATTAACTACACTGCCAAAGCTGAAAGCATTCTGGCTGAGAAAGTCCTGTCACTCAGTCTTCAAAACCTCGACAAAAGAAGCTACGGGGAGCATGAAACGGAGAAGCTTGGCCAGTCAATCTTTTCAAGTGAGAGAGTGGTTGAGTACGACCCCTATACTCACCACTACGACAACATCGACCTTGCTGAAAGTTTGCTGAAGTCCGCGATGAGAGGTGAAATAGAGCTTAACGAGAACGAAATGGTGGCAAGGCAGCCGAAGCACACTGAGAGGTGCGTTTATGTAATGCTGATAGACGTGAGCGACTCAATGAGGGGAAGAAAAATCATTGGGGCGATTGAAGCTGCCCTCTGCCTGAGAAAGGCGATAAGGAGAGCTGGGGGCAATGACGAGTTGAGAGTGATAGCCTTCAACCACAGAGCTCATGAGATAAAGGAGGGAGAGATTCTGAACCTGGAAGCGAGGGGGAGAACTGACATCGGTCTCGCTTTGAAAAGAGCAAGAAAAATACTGAAAGGAAGCTCAGGTACTGGCGTGGTTTTTCTTATTTCGGATGGAGAACCAACTTCAAGCTACAACCCCTACTTAACACCATGGAGGTGTGCGTTGAAAGAAGCTGAGAAGATGCGGAATGTTGAAGCGAGGCTGCAGATAATAATGTTCGGTAAGGAGGGGAGATTCCTCGAGCTATGTAAGAATATGGCCAAGCTAAGCGGAAATGCCAATCTTTTCCACTTCTCCGACCCGCTGAACCTGAAAAATTTTGTTGTCAGAAGATTCCGTTAAGCGAACACTTCTTCCTTTGAATATACCACAATTCCGTTCTCCGTAATTTCGAAGGGATGAATCTTGCTGCTGTGGTTCGTTCCCCTCATCTTGAAGATTTCAATGCTCCTAACTCTTGTGTTCTCTATTCTCGTGTAGTAGAGAACTATCGTTCCCTCGACGACGAAGTTTTCAACACCGAATCTGCTTATTTTGTCTCCTCCACCTTCAACGACCTCACAGGTCAGTATTGAGGTGAGGCCGAGAATCTCCATGGTCGTGGAGATTTTCAGGAGTTCTACTCTAAATTTGGCTGGATCGGATATCGTAAAGCCGATTGATGTTGTTGAGTCGACAACCGCTCTCCTCGCACCAATCTCATCCTGAATTGTGATGATCTGGTCGAGCAGAGAGCGAGTGTCAAAAGGCCTGACGTCAATGTATCTCTCATCTGAAGGCAAACCTATCTTTGTCGAGGTTGCGTCAACGATAGCAAGCATGTTTTCATCTTCATACTTCTCAAGGTCCCAGCCAAACGTCAAAAAGTGTTCTCTGAGGTGCTGAGGCCTTTCTTCTGTGGCAACAAATACTCCTGGTTCGTTGTACTTCTCAATACCATTAACTAGATACTGCATGGCGAAAATGGTCTTACCGGAACCGGATGGGCCGGAAACAAGATAACTTCTGTCCCTCAACAATCCACCACTGCAAAGTTCATCAAATCCCGGTATCCCAGTGGGCACACGCTCCAGCATAGTTATCACGTCCTTCTATCATAAACCTTAAAGTTTAAATTGTTTACGCATCATCATCCTATCATGAGAAAGGTAACCGTTTCTCTGATAAAAGCGGATGTTGGTAGCGTGGCGGGGCACACAACAGTCCCTGATGAGCTGAAAAAGGCGGCTGAGGAGAATTTGAAAAACGCAGTTGATTCCGACTTAATTATTGATTTCAGAGTATTCAATGCTGGTGATGACCTTGAACTGCTAATGACCCACGAAAAAGGTGTTGATAACGAGGAAATTCACAGGCTCGCCTGGGAGACCTTTGAAAAGGCTGCAGGTGTTGCCAAGCAGTTGAAGCTTTACGGTGCAGGGCAGGATTTGCTGAAAGATGCCTTTTCAGGAAATGTTAGGGGCCTGGGGCCGGGTGTGGCTGAAATGGAGTTTACCGAGAGAGAGGCTGAGCCGGTAATAGCATTCATGATGGATAAAACCGAACCCGGAGCCTTCAACATGCCCATATTTAGAATGTTTGCTGATCCATTCAACACTGCTGGGCTTGTTATCGACCCATCAATGCATCAGGGCTTCGTTTTTGAAATATGGGATATTAAGGAGAGCAAGAGAGTTTTGATGAGAACTCCGGAGGAAATGTACGACATCCTTGCTCTAATTGGAGGAAAGAGCAGGTTTGTGATTAAGAGGGTGTTCCCGAAGGAAGGTGGAAAACTTCCGGCTGATGAGCCTGTTGCGGTAATCAGCACAGAAAAGCTCTACGAGATTGCTGGAGAGTACGTGGGCAAGGATGATCCTGTTGCCCTGGTTAGGGCTCAGAGCGGATTGCCGGCAGTGGGAGAGGTTCTTGAAGCCTTCGCTTTCCCCCACCTCGTAAGCGGGTGGATGAGGGGCAGCCATAACGGACCTATCATGCCGGTTCCCTTCAAATATTCAAAATGCACAAGATTTGACGGCCCACCACGGTGTATAGCTGCTGGATTCCAGCTTGCCAATGGAAAGATTGTAGGGCCGGTTGACATGTTTGATGACCCCGCCTTCGACTACACGAGGCAGAAGGCAATGGAGATTGCCGAATACATGCGCCGTCACGGGCCATTTGAGCCGCACAGATTGCCGAGTGAGGATATGGAGTATACAACGTTGCCGAAAGTGCTCGAAAAACTGAAGGAAAGGTTCGAAGAAGTCTGATGAAGCACATCTTCTGGCACGGAATGGCAGAGGAGGAAAAAATAGAGTACCTGCGAAAGTTCAGCGTGGCAGTTGTAGGAAGCAGAATGCTCATGGAAATACTCTGGAGGAGCGGTGTGGGCTGCATAAGATACATTTCAGACTACGTTTCTCCAGTAGATTCAAGACTTGACTGCACAATCGACCCCTTGGAAGCGAACAACTACGATGTGGTTCATCCGATGTCGTCAGATTCGTGCGTTATTTCTTATTTATATCCTGAAAGCGAGTCGGAGCTTAGAAAGCTTCTAAGAGGTATTGATGTGGTTGTCGCGCACAAGAACATCGAGATTATGGCGGAAATTGCGGAAAAGATAGGTGCACCGTTCATCCCAGACATCATTACCACTTTTTTGCCCGACGGAGTGAAATTCTGGGAGATAGAGTATCCGGAGATAAAAAGGGATCCCATTTCATACGCTTTGACCTGCAGCATTCAGGCCGGGGAGGTTTTGAGAGTGTTTACCGGCTACCATCTCCCCACAATCGCTCCCGAAGCTTACGTGGTTGATGTTAGAAGTGAGAACTATCTGCGGAAGATATCGCTTAAGGTGAGATGATGGATTACAAAGACCTGGGGCTTAAGGTCGGGATAGAAATCCACCAGCAGCTCGACACCAAGCACAAGCTTTTCTGCCTCTGCCCGACTGTAACGAGAGAAGTTGAGGAGTCGAATTTCGAATTTTTCAGGTATCTTAGACTGAAGAGAAGTGAAATTGGGGAAGAAGATAGAGCGGCAAAGGAGGAGGTTGAGAGAAGTAGAAGGTTCACATACAAGTACTACGACACTACATGTCTTGTTGAAGCTGATGAAGAACCGCCAAGGGAGCTCAACAGGGAAGCTTTGCTGATAGCAATTCAAGTGGCAAAGATGCTGAACATGGAGGTTGTGGATGAAGTGCATGTAATGAGAAAAATAGTCATCGATGGAAGCAACACGACTGGTTTTCAGAGGACTGCCTTGGTGGCATTTGGCGGCTTTCTGGAGGTTGACGGGAGAAGGGTGGGTGTTTCCACACTCTGTTTGGAAGAGGAGGCATGCAGAAAGGTTGAGGAAGGAGAGGGGTATGCTGTCTACTCCCTCGACAGGCTCGGAATACCCCTCGTTGAAATAGGCACCGATCCTGACATTGACTCCCCTGAGATGGCCAAAAAGGTGGCGGCAAGGCTTGGAATGATTCTCAGATCAACTGGAAAAGTTAAGAGGGGTTTGGGAACCATAAGGCAGGATGTAAACATCAGCATAAGGGATGGGGCAAGAGTTGAAATTAAGGGTGTCCAAGAGTTAGATATTCTGGACAAGATTGTTGAGTATGAGGTGCTGAGGCAGGTTAACCTTCTCAAAATAAGGGAAGAGCTTATAGAAAGAGGAGCAGAGGTTGTAGAGAAAATTTTTGACGTTACAAAAATATTCGAAAATACGAAGTCGAAGATAATAAAGAACAAGACAGTGAAGGCCATACTTCTGAAGGGCTTTGCAGGCATCGTTGGCAGGGAAATACAGCCGGGCAGAAGGATTGGAACAGAGTTTGCGGACATCGCAAAAACGTACGGTCTTGGGGGTATTTTCCACACGGACGAGCTTCCCGCTTACGGCATTAGCGAGGAGGAAGTTAGCAGGCTTAAGGATTTCGTTGGTGTAGGAAGCAACGATGCGGTCGTGATGGCTGCGGGAGATGCTGTGAGGGTCGAAAGAGCGTTGAGAAGGATAATCGAGAGGGCGAAGTACTGTCTGATTGGAGTTCCAGAGGAGACGAGAAAGGCCAATGAGGACGGCACAACATCGTATCTCCGTCCGTTACCCGGAGCTGCGAGAATGTATCCGGAAACAGACGTTCCTCCGGTTGTTATAACGGAAGAAATGCTGAATGTTGAAATTCCCGAGCTGATAGAGGACAGGGCGAAGAGGTACGAAAAGCTGTTACCGAAAGACCTCGCTTGGGAAATTGCGGACTCCCTCTACTATCAGATTTTCGAGGAGTATTCGGAAAAGCTGCAGCCAACTGTTGTTGCGAGAGTGCTGCATCTCGTCCCGGCAATGCTCAGAAAGGAAGGTATTGATATCGAAAAGCTTGAGGAGAGGCACTACAGGCTTGTGCTCGACATGATTCTCAATGGTGACATTGCAAAGGAAGGGGCGGAGGAGGCTTTAAAGCTGCTGTCTGAGAATCCCAACTACTCAGCAGAGGAGCTGAAGGAGACAATCGGTGCGGCTGAGGACATAGACAGCTTCATCGCTAAGCTGGTTGAAGAGAAGGCTGATTTGATTACTGAAAGGGGAGAAGCTGCCTTCAAGCCGCTGATGGGTCTTGTGATGAAGGAGTTCAGGGGAAAGGTTGATGGTAAAGTTGTTGCGGAGAAGCTGAAAAAGGCTATCAAGAACTTCCTTTCCTGAGGGGATTTTAAATAACTGAATGGTGAAGTGTAGCTGTGGCAATATATGCATTTCCAGAGTTTGATGGCGAGAGCAGAAGGGCAAGCAGGATCTACGCGAGTGCAAGGTATCCCTCAAGGCAGGAAGGAAACATCTTCTTCGACTCGGAGGAAGTTCCAAACTTGAAATATGCTGACGAGATGCCTTTGAGGCTGAGGTCTTTTTACTCAGTCGTTGCATTCCGTCCTTCTCACATATTTCTCTCCCGCGATGTTCTTGGCGGAAAACCGCTATACTACGGCAGCGACATGAGCATTTCATCCTTCAAATCTTACATCGACGGAGAGGTTTACGAGGTAATGCCGGGAGAGGTGCTCAAGATAGACTACACAGGGGAGATTCAGGAGAGAAAAAAATTTACTTTCGAGGACGTTTTTAAAGTTGGACAGGCCGATGTTGACGAGATGGTTGAGAGGATTATAAGCTCCCTGAGCAGCTACAAACCGGGAGTTGGGTGCATAGCCTTCTCTGGAGGGGTTGACTCGTCGCTGCTCGCAGCCCTCTACGACCTCCCTCTTGTATCTGTGACTGCAAGCAAAGCTGAGGAGGAATGGCTCAGGGAAGCTGCAAAGATGCTCGGGAAGGAGATTGAGATACTGAAGGTTGGAGAGGATGAGATAAGGGACGCAGTTCAGACCGTCATAAAAACAGTTGAAACCGACGACTTCCTTCAGCTTTCAATTGCAGTTCCCGTTTACCTTACAATGCAGTTTGCTAAAACGCTCGGTTTTACGGAGATAGTTTTCGGGCAGGGTGCTGACGAGCTTTTTGGCGGGTACAAGAGGTACGAGAGCATGGACAAATACGAGCTTGAAGACGCTATCGTAAGAGACCTGAAGTCCATAGGGGATTCAAACCTCGTCAGGGACAACAAACTGGCTTACAGGAGTGAGATAAGGCTGGTGACGCCATATCTGAGATGGGATGTTATTGATGCGGCCATAAAAATACCTCCGGAGTACAAAGTGAGAAGAGTAGATGGAAGGGTTATAAGGAAGTACATTCTGAGAAAAATAGCCGAGAATTACCTGCCAGGGGAGATAGCATGGAAGGAAAAGAAGGCAATTCAGTACTCAACCGGAATGGCGAAGATTTTGAAGAAGTATCTGTGAATTGCTTTGATGGGAACACCTTTTGCGGGAAGTGCTGCATTGAGACAGAAATGCCCCTCACTAAAGAAGACATCGCCAGAATAGAGGCTTTGGGGTATTCAAAAAGGGATTTCGCGGTAAGGGATGGCAAAATCATAAGGCTGAGAAATGTAAACGGAAAATGCTTCTTCCTCGACTCCCACAACAGATGCAGAATCTACGAACATCGCCCGGAGGGATGCAGACTTTATCCCGCTGTTTTTGATGGTGAAGATGTTATCGCAGATTCGGTATGCCCCAGACGGAATGAGGTCAGAATAAGCGAGAGGGCAATAAGGAGGCTTCTTGAACTGATTGAGGAAATTTACGGATTAGAGTTTTGAAAGTTTTTTATTTAAAAAAGTATAGAGCATTTACACAATATTCATCTCAACATGAATAATGACTATCCCTAAGGAATGCATTTTGGCCTTAAAAGCTTCATATCGATGATTCTTGGAGCTGGTAGAAGTTATACATCAATTATGTTTGTAAGATAGCACAAAAAACTATGTTTCCGGTTTTTTCAGCTTTTTCAAGAAAAAGTTATTTGCTTTTTCATCACACATTGCAAGTAAAAAGAGGTGTTGCTAAGTGACCATAAGAAAATTAGCTATGTGTATTGTTGCAATAGGGTTGGTGCTGTGCGCGAGTGCCACGACACTTGCCAAAAAGGAATCCAGAAATACACTACCATGCAGATTGTCAGGTCATACCTGGTGGCGCATGGGAGATAGTTCAGAGCGGCTGGAATTTCTTCGAGCCGTACACATACTGGGCAAAGGTTGAGACTTATGCCTCCGACACTGGCACATACGTAGCGAAGGCCGGGGCAGATCCTGATCATGGTGGAACGCTTTGGGGCTACTTTGCAACAGCTTATTTGTATGTGGAGTAACGTCGAGTTGATACCATGAACAAATTATTTTTTATTTTTAAACTAAGAAATAATAAAAAAAGATTTGTTTTGAATATGCTGTTGCTATCATTAATGGTCTCATCTTCGTTGTACTATAGTGAATTAGGCTCCTCGTATTGTCAGGAGAAGCTTGCTCCACTCGTTAGCTCAGACTATGATTTAAAAGTAACGGCTCTGATAAACGAGAGTCTTGTCAATGAAATTTCAAATAAAAGTTTTGTTGATGAGGTGGTTTTTGTGTTGATTGCAGATTTAAACCTTAATAATCATCGAGCTACAGGAATCCTTATTAGCGACCTCAATAAGCTGAATATGACAAACTATATCCCCAAGCTGATAGAAGGGGGGAATGGGGCTGGCGTAATAATTTCTAAAAATTTGGCGACAGAACTCAATTTAAAAGTAGGGGATACTGTATTACTGCGTCCATTGCACGGTAACCAGAATGTTGAACTACTTGTTGCAGGTATAGCAGAATTTCCATTTACCACAGATGCAGACATAATCCTGAAGTATCCTGAAGAGTTCAAGGAGTATTACTCAAATAGACTTCCCACACACGCCCTTTTTGGAGAGGCGTATGTAAAACTTAAAACACCTCTTAACAAAAGTGATGAATATATAAAGACAATCAGTTCCGCTGCAGTAGACATATATTACAGAAGTGAAAGGTTAAAAGAGCTACAGGCAAAGATTGATGAGATGAAACACAACACATTCTACGTACTTTCTAAATTTTCAGGAATTTTTGCAGCAGTAATTGTGGGATTAACGGAATTAAATTTCTTCATGTTCAATATTAAAAAATTTAGATTCAATATACCTTTAAAATATCTTGGTGCACAGTTTATGTTGTACATCTCCTCAGCACTTTTCATGTCTTCAATAATGAGCCTTGCCATCATAAAATTAATTTTTGGCCACATCTCGTTAGAATCAATTTTAATGCTGATCACAATTTTATCTTTAGCCTTAGCTACCTCCTATGTCGCCGTATATCTTACGACAAAGAGAGGTGAATGTTTGTGATCCCAGGCTTGTATGAACTAATCGTGCTGATTGCTGTGTTAAGTATCCCGCCGGTTATCTACTATGATGCAAGAAGAAAAGGCAAGAATCCCTATTTCTGGTCATTTGCAGTTTTAATTGGGCTACTGCTGAACTATTTCGTGGGACTTTTGTTAGTTGCTGTGTATTTTATACACAGAGATAACAATCCAAACTCTGCAGTCGCTCTCAAAGATGAATTTTTGAATCTATTCGACCTAAATGAGAGAAAAGTACTTGAATGTCTCCTGAACCATGGTGAGATGAATCAAAGCGAAATTGTCGCAAGAACCAAGTTGAGTCACGCAACTGTTTCGAGAATACTCAAAAACCTTGAATCGCGGAACATTGTTGTGAGGCATCGAAATGGGATGCAAAAAGTCGTTAGGCTGAGTGATGACATTAAGTGTTTTGGATCGGACCGCCGTAAGTCTAGTTGATCGTTGCAAACAGCGAGAATTCGTCAATTATTCTTCAAACCTCAAAATAGAGGATATTTGGATGTTTAAGGCGGTTCATGGGTAGAAAACTTTTGGGGAAGTGAATTGAAAAAGCAAGCACAAAAGTTATCTTTTGGGGAAAGAACAAAGACCATGTTCTTCACAGACTGGGAAGGGCCATGGATACTCACAGACTTTGCCCTCGAACTCTGCATGGCAGTTTTCAACAATGCGAGGTTCTTCGGTAACCTCAGCGAGTATGATGATTATCTGGCGTATGAGGTTAAAAAGGAGGGATATGAGGCGGGATACACTCTGAAGCTCCTCACACCGTTTCTTGCTGCGGCAGAGATAAAAAACAGAGATGTTGAGAGAATCGCTGAGCTTTCGGCAAGGTTTGTTCCGGATGCGGAGAAGGCGATGGCAAGGTTGCAGGAGAAGTGGAAGCCTGTGGTGATATCCACTTCCTACACGCAGTATCTGAAAAAGACCGCGGAAATGATTGGCGTTAAGGGTGATTTGCACGGCACTGAGGTGGACTTTGATAGCATAAGCCTCCCAGAAAACCTGAAAAAGGAATTACTGGATATGATTGACGTCATAGCCTCGCTGAACGGGGAAGAGCTTTTCAGAGAGCTTGACAGACTTTTTTCCCGCCAAGATGTTAAAGAAATCGTTGAATCGGTTAAGGCAATTGGAGCTGGAGAGAAAGCGGAGATTATGAGGAATTACTGTGAGTCGATGGGTATCGACTTTCCCGTTGTTGTGGGGGATAGCATATCCGACTACAAGATGTTTGAGGTTGCCAGGAGTATGGGAGGTGTGGCGATAGCCTTCAACGGAAATGAGTACGCTCTGAAACACGCTGATATCGCGATAATCAGCTCCACTGCAATGAGCGAGGCGGAGGTGATAGGGCTGTTTATGGAGAAGAGGGAAAAGGCGTTTGAGATGCTTTCGAACATAAGCATTCCGGAAACCGAAATATATATAATGGAAAACTCAGATTTTGCCGAAGTCCTTGAGAAGTCGAAGAGGATGAGGGTCAGGCTAAGAGGCTTGGCCGGAGAACTCGGATAAGGTGGTGTGATGAAAGCTGTTGGTATTCTCGGCTCACCGAGAAAGTATGGCAACACGTCGAAGATGCTCGATGCTGCGTTAGAGGAGCTCAAAGAAAGGGGATTTGAGACGAAGAAAGTGCATCTGTCCTCGAAGAAGATTAACTACTGCACTGGATGCGGCACATGCCTCGCGAAAAAAGATTGCGTGCAGAAAGACGACATGGTTGAGCTGAAAAAGCTTGTTGAGGAAAGTGATGCTGTAATCCTCGCGTCTCCTGTTTACTATCTCAACGTAACGGCACAGATGAAGACCTTCATTGACAGAATGCTCGCATATGGCCACAGACCGACGCTTCAGGGAAAGTATGGTGGAAGCATAGTCGTCTATGCAGGAGTCGGCAAACCGGAGGAAGTTGCGGGATATCTGAACAGAGTGCTCAAGGCGTGGGGAATAGTGCCAGTAGGTTATGCAGTGGGCTTCGGTGTGATTCCGGGTGAAGTGGGGCAGGAGGATCTGGAAAAGGCATCTTTGCTCGGTAAGAACATTGCTGAAGCGTACGAGAAAAAATACAGAGCAGAGCCGACTGAGGAGGATTTCGAGCTTCAAAAGCAGCTTCTAACTCTTATAAAGAACTACGGAAACCTCATGAAGGCCGATTACGATTTCTGGAAGGAAAGAGGCCTCAT
The DNA here is from genome assembly GCF_017656475.1 of Archaeoglobus sp. Classification (GTDB taxonomy): domain Archaea; phylum Halobacteriota; class Archaeoglobi; order Archaeoglobales; family Archaeoglobaceae; genus Archaeoglobus. The sequence continues at coordinate 40,535 of NZ_JACDNT010000013.1, read as the reverse complement.
TTAATTTTTATTTTATTCCCCTCAAACTTCACAACCTCTCCAAGGAATGAGTTTATCACGTACGCGTTGCTCTTTTGATGCATCGTAACCTCGCTGGTGGTGTACTCCGTGCTACCTTTGGCCATTGCTGCAAACGGCATCACTTGGTCAGCGAGATGTGCGTCGAAGGCAGCCTCTGACTTCAGCTCTCTGTAAAGGTTCTCCGCAGCCTCCAGACCGACAATCTCCGCCCTTTTACCCCTCTCTCCAAGAGCACTGCCTCCCTTGTATCCGCTCCAAAGAACTATCCCGCTCCCCGTCGATAAACCCTTCAGAACTTCTGTCTTTATCTTAGCCTTTACCCCCCTCTCCTCCAAGAACCCTCTGGCCGAATTTGCCTGCCTTACTGCAACATGTTCCGGAAGGTTCTGGCAGTGGCTTATGCCTTTAACCATCTCATCAAGCTTTTCAAAAATCACACCTCGCATCTCGGATGGCTTTGCCTCCAGCTTTACAACCCCACCTCCCTTGGGATAGTAGCCCCTCTTCAGAACCTTAAGCTCACATTCAACGCTCATTTCCCTCAAGGCCCTCAAAGTCACGTTTTTGAAGTAGTCCACTGGCGGAGCCCAGGCTACATCAGTTCCGCCACTAACCGTAAGCCTGCTTTCCCTGTCTGCGAAGAGAAGTGGAAGCAGAACCGTCTGAAAGATGAGCGTGACGCTACCAGCGGTTCCTATGTCTATCCTGAACTCCCCACCCCTCACACTTCTTGGCCTGAACACCACCTCAGTGGAACCGAGTCGAAGTCCTTCGACCTCAGCATTGCTGATAATTTTGGCGGCCTCAATACCCTTCAAATGCTGCGCCGCCAGTCCTGGCTTCGGGCGGTTGGCTCTGATATTTTTAATCCTCACGGCCTTTCCAGTTACACAGGAAAGTGCAACGGCTGTTCTCAGTATCTGTCCTCCTCCTTCCCCGAAACTACCGTCTATTTCGATCACAGAAGTAGTTAAGAAAATAAGACAAAAAAGCTTACTCTTCCTCCTCTACTTCTTCTTTGTGGGCGACGTACTGCGTAATAATTCCCGTAAGAATCAAAGTGAACCACAGGAGGTCGAAGTAAGCGTTTGAGAACATAATGTCAAACGCGCCTTTCGGGTCTGCGAGTACGTCGTAAATGTGCGCCCCGGTTATCCCCATGTGCACGGCAAGGACAATTGATGAAGCTCCTATAACAGATGTTATGAGCACTGTTAAAGGCTTCTCGATAAAGAGGTTTGTCAATGCAAAGAGTGCGGCAAGAACGAATGCGTAAATCTGGTACTCAGGAAGGAGGTAAATGCCGACAAAGTAGCCAAAAGCAGCTCCCGTAACGATAAGCCCCAGCTCATCTATAAGGGCGAATAGAACAGCACCTACAGCAGCAGATGCGAGGATTGCTACAAGAGCATTCTCGTAGTAGTTCATGGTGACATAGATGCCCACAAGCTCGCCAATAAGGAATCCTATAACCGCGGAATAAACTCTGAAAATCCTGTAGCCGATGAAGCAGAGTATAAGGCCTATGATAACTAAAGAAGTCAGAACGGCAGCCTGACTTGTAAGCATTTCCGCAATTTCAATTGGCTGCATGGCATCAAGTGGTTATTTTGGTATATAAGCTTTGGCTAATATATTCACGCTTTCCCTCGCGATTCTCCATGTATGATTGCAGATGCTACTAGGTGTGCTATTCGAACGGGTTCAGGCATGTTTCCCTTAACCGTTGCCGCTTTAACAAGCTCCTCAGCCTCGTCAAAGCTCAGACCAGCGGTCTGGATGTAGAGATTACCAGCCTTGTGAATTTCACCTGCCTTCTCAACGATTCTCTTTCTTGTGTCGTAATTCTCGACATTCCTCATCGCTGAATCAAATTCCTCAATGTTCGGCTTTCTGCGCATTACAACAACAACAGGGATTTTCGTTTCACCATAAACCTGCTGAATGTCCACCAGATTAAACCCTCCAAAAGTGATGCCAGGAAGAAAAATGCACTTTATCTGCTTTCTGAATTTCGACTTCTTCACCATAGCAATGAGCTTCTCCGTTGCATCAAGACCGTCTATCTCTATCTCAGTGTACATGAACCCCTCCACGTAACCATCGCAGGTCACACACCCCACGATGCAGCATTTTTTGTCGTCAAAGCTGTCGTCGATGCCGAGGAACCTCCACTTTTTCATAAAGCTTATTGACAACGTGCATTATTAACTCTATGGATGACGTTGTGAAGTTCATTCACGAGGTCGGATCGCTGAAGTTAACCCCTAGATCGGGATGGCTTAAGTTGGGGATCAGGCTACCAGAAAGCGTGGCGGATCACAGCTTCAGAACGGCAATAATAGCGTTTGTCCTTGCAATTGAAAGCGGTGAAAGTTTTGAAAAGGCATGCAAGGCTGCAACCGCTGCTCTTTTCCATGATTTACACGAGGCGAGGACGATGGACTTGCACAAGATAGCTCAGCGCTACGTTAGTTGCGATGAGGAGAGGGCAAAGAGGGATCAGCTTTCTTGGATGGAGTTTCAGCCTGATTTCTCCGATGTTGAGGTATATGTGAGCGATGCAGATAGGCTTGAGCTTGCCTTTCAGGCTGTGGAGTATGGGGAGCAATCAAAGTATGCGATAAAGTTTGCAGAAAAGGTTGAGCTGAAAACTGAAGTAGCCAGAAAAATGTATGAGGCTTTGATGGAGAGGAAAGACCCTGTATGGTGGAGATGAAGTTTCTGACTGACAGAATGCTCGGAAAGTTGACGAGATGGCTGAGAATCTCAGGTTATGACACCTTAAGCATAGCTGATCTGGAAGTTAAGGGTGAAGAGGACGACTTTATGCTGAAAAACTTCAGAGACAGAGTTCTGCTCACCAAAGACAAGGAGCTTTACAGAAAAAGCATTAAGGATGGCAGAAAGGTGATTCTGATAAAGTCGGACTCCGTAGAGGGGCAGATGAAGGAGTTGATGCAGAAAGGTGTGAAGTTTCAGATAGTAATGGACAGGTGCAGCCTCTGCAACACGCCTTTGAGAAAGCCGAGCAGAGATGAGGCGATTGAGGTCATTTTGAGGGAAAAACTTTCGGAAGACATGCTAAAAATGGATCTGTGGTACTGCGAGAAGTGCAGAAAGCTCTACTGGATGGGAGGACACTGGAAGAACATGACGAGGTTTTTGAGAAAAGTTGAAAAATAAATTACCTACCTTTCCTCTCCTTCGATTTAGGCCTCAGACCCTTGTATCCGCACTTCCTGCAAACCTTGGCCTTCATTGGGTTTCTTGCGTTGCATTTCATGCAGATTTTCACGTTGAACAGCCTTGCCTCCGCTTCAGGGAACCTTGCCATGAGTCAAGCAGAATTTGGCGTTATTTAAACTTTTTTGGAGAAAGGTTTATGAGCAGAAAAAATCACGATATATATGTATCTTCTTAAAGTAAAGGTGGATCAGCATCGCTGCTCCCTTGCAGTTGCAAGTAAAAAATGCCCAGTAAGGGCGGAAATCATTTCGTATATCCTTCTGAATGATGAAGATGCTTTATTTCTGGTCAAAACATCTGATGCTGAAAATGTTACAGAATATATAAGGGAGGTTGAAAGACACCCCAACACCAAGTTCATTCAGGTTCTTGAGAAGACGCCGATTGAGGCAAGCTTTATTGCTGTTGTTAGCGATACTACAGGTATCAAGGCTTTTGAGAACTCCTACTGTTTTATAAAACCCCCTATAATTGTTGAGGATGGAAGCAAGATTTACGAAATTATTGTTCCAAGCACAAGCTACCTTCCAAAGGCGTATGCCAACCTGAACAATGTTGGTGAGTGGAAGGTAATAGAGATAAAGAGTATTGGAGAGAGGAGGGCTGGGCTGACCGAGGCGCAGAGAAGGGCTTTAAAAATTGCATACGACCTTGGATACTTCTCCGAAAGGAGGGAGGTAACAATCAACGACATCGCCATGGCTCTGGGAGTTGCAAAAAGCACTGCTCACAAGCACCTGAAAATTGCGATTTCGAAGCTTGTTGAGCGGTACATACAGGAAAAGGAGCTCGAAAAGTCGATTGAGTTGTTGTGAATTGAATTATTATCATCTGGTAATGAACTGGTAGACATATCCGCAAATTTTCCGTAATATTTTTCATTTAATTTTTGGACATGTTGCTTTTCCTCAGCTTACATGTATGCCAAAAAAGTGATGGTCGATTATGACCATTATACTACATGGCAGATGAAGTAGTTGAGAAAATGGTGAAGGAAGCCATGGCCGCCCAGTGGGCGGATGTGAACGTGATTAAGGAGAAGAGAGGAAAAGAATTCGTCATTGACGATGTAAAGCCCTATGTGGATGCGGTAAACCAGATGAAAGCCGTTGGAAACCAGAGTAAGGCAGTCATAAGGCTGCACGTTGACTCAGTCAATGCGCACTACGAGATCCTCAGAAGTCTGACCAAGACGGTAAGACCTGAGGACGACCCGTTTGTGGAGCACTATCAGACTCCTGCAATTTTGGAGATTCTGTATGAGGAGGATGAGAGCTTCAGAAAGAGTGTTGATAAGTTCATTGAGGGCATTGAGAAGGCTGAGGCTCTTATTGGCCGTGAGGTTGTAAGGAGATATGGTGGCTTTTACGGGCCAACATGTGTTGTTGATTTCGCACTGATACCGGGAAGCACGAGCAACATTGTTAACAGAATACTCAAGACGGTTGACATTCCCAAGGATCATGCTCAGGCAATTCTTGCGTCAAAGTCCTGGGGAATGAACACATCATACGGCTTCGGTGAGGTTTTTGCCAATGAGATTGAAAAAGGAGCCACGCTGACCGATGCGATAAAGAAGGAAATCGAAATGATAAAGCTCGTCTACGACCAGCCGACGGAGGCTCAGGCCAAGCTGATGGACGAGCATGGACACCAGAGCTTCGACGTGAGAAAATACATGTCGGAATACAAGAACCGCATGAAGGGTGCCGTGAAGGATGCTATGGATGATGGTGTGCACTACGGAAACATTGTGACCGTCCCGGCATACTGTGTTGGAGATGCAGCTCACCACATAGCTCAGTCAACGTTCAACATGTGCAAGGATGACGTTGTGATGGCAGTTATAGAGGCAACGAGTGCAGTGATGGACACAACATTGAACGCAAATCTTGATAAGTTCAAGAACGAATACCAACCTCTCAGCGTTGCAACCGGCTCGGGAGCTGTTGCAGTTGAGTACATTCTCGAGCTTGACGGCTTTAACGCCCCCATGATTGTTGACCTGCTGACCAAGAGGTTCCACAACTACGTACAGCTATATCCAACGAGAGGTGGAGCGGCGGAGCTGCACAACCACGACTTCATGGATATGATTTACAGAGGGTGGAAGTACATTGACGATGCAAGGAGAAGTAGAAACGGTGTTGACACAAAACTCGTTCCAAGGGTTGCTGGGTTCGAGGTTAATCTTGATCCGGTACATGAAAATGAGGTTCTGATGAACCCGCAGCGCTACGCATATCCGGGATGTGCCATCAGCGTAAGATTCTCTGCCCTTATGAGGCTCGCGGACTATCCGTGTCTGCTGACAAGTGAGCCGGTAACAGCAACGATGATGACGAACATAATCGCATTGCACAAGGAAACTCCAGCCTCACCAGCAAGAGTCTGCAAGGACTGCGCCACTGCTGCACTTGTAGACTTCAGGCATGCGTACTGTCAGTGGAAAGAGGCAGTTTAATTTTCTCTTTTTTATTTTTAGGTGATATGTATGAAGTGCTACATCTGCAAGGAGCAGGGTAAGGACACAGATGCTGTTGCTATCTGCATCGTTTGTGGCATGGGAGTTTGCATGGAGCACCTTGTCAGAGAAGAGGTTCCGCTCTGGAAGGGAGACTATCCATTCCCGGCAAGGAAGATGAAAAAGACAGTGCCGAGAATTCTCTGTGTTATCTGTCATGAGGCTTATCAGGAGGAGTGAAAATGACTCTTGCAAAGCGCTTCACGGCTGAGGTTTTAGGAACTTTCATCTTGGTCTTCTTTGGTCCTGGTGCTGCTGTTATAACGCTGATGATAGCGAATGGTGCTGACAAGCCGAATGAGTTTAACATAGGCATTGGCGCTCTAGGTGGGCTGGGAGACTGGTTGGCTGTGGGTATGGCCTTTGCACTCGCAATTGCTGCCGTGATTTACTCTCTTGGCAGAATAAGCGGAGCTCACATAAATCCCGCAGTCACAATCGCCCTCTGGAGCATTGGAAAGTTTCCGGGGAGAGAGGTTGTTCCTTACATTGTCGCACAGTTAATTGGAGCTGCACTCGGTAGCTTGCTTTTCCTCGCCTGTGTTGGTCCCGCTGCTGCGACCATTGGTGGTCTGGGAGCTACAGCACCGTTTCCGGGAATAAGTTATGGGCAGGCCATACTGGCAGAAGCGATCGGCACATTTCTGCTGATGCTGGTCATTATGGGTGTTGCGGTTGACGAAAGAGCACCTCCGGGATTTGCTGGTCTGGTAATCGGTCTTACTGTTGGAGGAATCATCATAACCATCGGTAACATAACGGGCTCATCGCTAAACCCCGCAAGAACTTTCGGCCCATATTTGGGCGACTCGCTGGTGGGAATAAACCTCTGGCAGTACTTCCCGATTTACGTCATCGGGCCAATAGTTGGAGCAGTAGCTGCGGCATGGATGTACAACTATCTAGCCAAAGAATAACCCCTATTTTTTTAACAGCAAATCCATAAGCCTGAGACCATCCAGCAGTCGGTACTTTCCTTTTCTGCAGCTTTTCTCGTTGTAATACTTTACCTCATCTCTTTCTCTGCCATAAACAGCGAAGGGGACGGGTTCAGCAACATGCGTTTTAACCTTCACGGGAGTTGGATGGTCGGGGAGGAGCAAAATCCTTGTCTCGTCGAGGTCGATTTTGTTCAGCAGCTTCCCCACAATTTTGCTGTCGTAAAGCTCGATCGCCTTAACCTTTAGTTCCGCATTTCCTTCGTGGCTCACCTCATCAATCCCCTCCGTATGCAGTACAACGAAGTCGTAGTCCTCCAGCGCCCTCACAGTCTCCCTCACCAGCCCCCTGTAGTTGGTGTCGATGTAGCCGGTAATGCCCTCAACCTGAATAACATCCATACCCATGCCCCTCGCAATTCCTTCAAGCAGGTCAACCTCGGTAATCATCGCTCCCCTGACACCGAATTTCTGCTCAAAGTTCGGGAAGGATGGCATCATCCCTCCACCCCACGGCCATATCATGTTCGCCTTCTCTGTGATTTCGGGCAGTATCTCTGCAGACCACTCCATAAGCTCCCTCAGCAAACTTGCAAGCTCACCTCCCGAGGGCAGGTATCTGTCTATCTCTTTTCCCGTGATGTCGTGCGGCGGGAAAGTTTTAATGCTGTCTTTGAAATTTTTGTTGACAACAAGCAGATTCCGGTAGCTTTTGCCCGCGTGGAACTCCACGAAGTCGTAGGGCTTTTTCCTGTTGAGCTCCTCAATGACCCTCTTTGCCTCCTCATTGCTAATCCTTCCGCCTGAGTAATCGGCCATCACTCCGTTTTCCACCCTAACGAGGTTGCAGCGAAATACGATTTCTCCCCTCACGCCCCTCGCTAAAGCCTCAATCGGGCCCCTGCCGGTGTAGTATTTTCTCACGTCGACTCCCAAAATGGTGAGGTTTGCAACGTCGCTCCCCGGTTCAAAGCCCTCTGGAACCGTTTTTGCCATACCGCACGCCCCTTCTTTGGCAATGAAGTCCATGTTCTCGGTGTCTGCGACTTCAAGCGGTGTTCTGCCGTCAAGCTCTTCAACTTCCCAGTCAGCCATTCCGTCCGGAATTAGCAGGAGGTACTTCATAGCAGCTCTCCCGTGTCAAATATGCTGCTGAGGTCCAGCTCAAAAGCGGAGACGGGCATGGTCAGCTCAAATGCTTCAAGGACTTCAGGGTGAATTTCTCCGAAAACACCAACGCTCTTGTCATTCACAACTATCTCGCCCCTTCTGCCATCTATAAAGGCATCATCATCCGACTCTCTGACCTCCCAGGATAAATCAAACTCTCTCATCACCGCCTGAACGTAGCTCCTTATCTCGGAGAAGTTTGCTCTTGAGTGAGTTATGCAGGCGGCAAGATGGAGCCTGTTCTTGGTATTTACAACCACATCCCCAACCTCAAACACCATCTGTGGCATCTCGTGGTGCTTGTTATAGGATAGAAGCTCGAGGAGCTTTGGAAGCAGTGAGGTTCTTAAAATTGTGTGTTCGGTTGTGAGGGGGTGCATCACTGGCACGTAATCCTTCCATGGTTCTCCCTTCCTCCTCATCTTTTCGTACATCACAGCCTCGTTCGTCAGAGTGAACGTTATGACCTCCGTAAATCCAAGACCAATCATTATCTCCTTAGCCAGACTCCTCAGATCGTTCCAAGGATGGGTTTTGCCGAAGGTGAGCGTTGGGGGAATTTCGGGAGTTATGTTCTCGTAGCCGTAACCTATGGCCACATCCTCTATCACATCCCACTCGTGCATTATATCCGCCCTGTAGGGCGGTATCCCCACCTTTAACTTGTCGTCCAAAACCTCGCAGGAAAATCTCATCTTTTCGAGGGCATCCTTAATCTCGTCAGGAGACAAACTCAAACCGAGCAGGGAGTTGACCTCTTCGATATCCAGTTCCATAAATCTTACGTCCAGATTGGGTGCAATCTCCCTCCTGTCTGGGTAAATAACCTCAACACTCTCAATTCTCCCCCCTCTGTCCGCAAGCATGCAGGCAAGAATCGCTATCGCTCTATCCACGTTCTCGTCGAAACCTGTAACGTCAATAAAGAGGTCTCTTGTGTTCTCAGTCACTCTCGTTTTTTCGGCGTTTATTATTGGTGGGAAGGAGATGACTTCATTCTTTGAGTCAATAATCATCGGATACCTGTCCTTTCCCTCGAGAATGAAGGAGTATGCTTTGCCCTTTGGATGCTTTTCCAGAATTTCTGCAACCGTCATCTTCCTGTCAAAGTCGAGAGGGATGAATGAGAAGCTGGCATCCACGGCCGTGTAGCGGAGTGGGAAGTAAACCTTGCTCAGATCATGAACACCGATGGCCATCTTCCTCCTGTTCCTTCCTATGGTCCAGTGCAAGTCTTCCTGAACTTCCATTAGGCTTCTGATGACTTCGTCGGTCATTTCAATGCCTTTAACAACGCATCCGACTATTCTAGGCCTTACGGAAAGCACACTCTCTTCAACGGTAATCTTCCAGTCACCTTTTACCGTGGAGTAGCTTTTAAGCCCCTTCTCAATGCCCAGAAAGCCCCTTAAAGCTCTCGCAACCCCCTCAACACTGTAGAGATCGGGACGATTGGGGAAGAACTCTACATCAACGTGATCATCTTCAACTCTCTCAATGTCGCATCCGAGCATCGGGAGGCGTTTCAGTATGGTTTCTCTGTCAGCCCCGGTTAGCCTTTCAAGTTCGTCCCAGTATAGCGTGACAACTGGCATTGGTTCTTGCTTGGAGTTGAGGTTAAAATTTTTTAGGTTGTGGAGTGCCTAGTGTGTGAAGTTTTAATCCGCAATCTATGGAGTAGCCATGTTCGCACCGTAGTAGCTATTACCGTACTTGAAGCAATAAGTGTGGCTACTGCAGCTTCCAACTTCAGACTGCTTCTTCGTCAGGTAACTGTGAAGTTCATTCCCCGTTTTAAGGTCAAGCTCGTAGCTCATCCCCTCTCCGGGAGAGAGGCTTTCAAGGTCTTCCATTATGTCCTTCAGAACCGGAAACTTTTGAAAATCCTCTTCGGTAATTTCGAAGTAGCTTTTTGGAGGTGATGTGAGCTTCGTAACCTGAAATGTCATTGCCAAGTCCCAAGTTGCCAGAGACAGCAGTAAGAAAGCCACTGGTGCGAGTATCAAAATTAAAAGTATTAGGATTATGTGTTTTTTCTTCATGCTCTCACTCATCGCTTATTCCGTTAATGTTAACATTTATTCTGTTCCAGCAGGAATCGCACCATGTGTCTACGCCCAACGTGACCCAGCAGTAGTTCATGATACAACGATCATGTTCCCAGCAGGAAGTACTGTCCTTAGCATTGAAGTTGTGGGAGATCTCATGTTGAGCCACGAGATTCAGAGGAATGAGCCAGCATGTATAGTGTCCGCTTTCTGTTACACCCACGCTGTAATATCCGTTTATATATGCATAACCACAATACCTGTCGTCAGCAGACTTTATCCATCCTATCATTATATCGTTTTGTGGGTCACCATCATTGTACCAGCTCCTCCAACTCCCCATATCTTGTTTTAAGTCTTCAAGATAATCTTTAAGCTTTCCACTAGTCACATCGCTTGCATCCCAGTAATTTATGAAATACCAGTTTAGACTCGCACCACTGTTAAATACTTGGAATCTACCATATGCATCCAGAGTAGCATCGAAGTAATCTTCATTCGTTGGCCGCTCGCTCCCAGTGGCTTCAACTATCCATAAATACAAAGCTCCATTTTTAATCTGAGGGCCTGTTGCTGTTGCTTCGGAGCTTGTTATTTTGAGTTGTTGATCTGCAAAGTCTTGGGAAAGTCCACCATCTAAATACCTTCCAGCATATTTCTCAGCCAATTTCCTGACATATTCTTTCGGAATAGGAACACCCTCTACTAAGACGACTTTTGGGTTGTGCGGGTCAACACCGTATTTTTCGATGTAAGCTTTTCTTGCCTCTTCCCTTATAGCCAAGAATTCTGAAGCATTTAACACCCTAATACCGAGTTCTCGGAAGTGATCAGCAGCTTTTACATCAATCCATTCCTCAACAGTTCCGTTCGGCCCTAATTTGCCCATTACCACGTAAGAATCTGGTAGGTAGCTTTCAAGATAGTGGGGCAACTTTCCGGTAGCAAATTTGATATCGTTCTCGGAGACATTGTATTTCTTATATATGGCCTTCAATTCCCTTGCAGTTAGTTCGCTGGGTTTTTTTAGATTTGCACCATTTGTTTCTGTCTTTAATTCTACACTGAAGGCTACAGCGACACCTGCCAACAATATACACAACAGCAGACCCAAAATCCATCTATACTGCATTCTACCTCACATTGAGCTGACATATCAAATCTTATAAATTTTTTGGTGTAACTTAACATTTGTTGTTTAGCGTTAAATCAACTAGAATTAAAAGTTAAAAAATCAACAATATGCCGTGAAGGTCTGCATCATAGGTGGAAGTGTTGCAGGTCTGGAGTGCGCCATAATTTGGCCACAAATCACAATGTTACGGTTTATGAAGGGCATACTGAAATTGGATATTGCCTTTGAAATGTGCTGAGGGCTGATCAACTTAACGGTAATTAAGCCCTACGTTAAAGGCAGAGCGGTAAAGGAGGTTTATGTAAAACTGTTTGATGAAAACTTTTCTTTTGTAGACGAGTTCGAGGCTGACGGCAAAGCTTTGCAGATAGTAAGCAGACCTGAGATGGAGCAGAAAATGGCTGCGATTGCAGTGGATAGGGGGCAGAAAGACTGAGAAGCTCTCCTGACAAATTTCTTGAAAGTCAGAATTTGAGGGCTAAAAGTCTCACAGCAGCACCACTGGGATGCTACTTCAACAGAGCCTTCTTAAGGCTTTACAGAGTTCGGTAGTGCTTATTTGAGACGCCTGCCGGGCTTGCGGACAGGGGAGAGGGTATATCCAAGGCGATAATCTCGGCCAGAATTCTTTCTTTATGCGTTGAAGACCCTGGAAGCTATGAGAAAACGTACTTCATGAGGTTGCTCTACATGGCTTTGCAAATTTTTTCTCTGCTCTGAGGGAAAACTTGGTAAACTCTTTAGAAAGGCCGCACTCTATGATTTGCTCGTAGAGGTGCTTAAAAATCACTACGCAAAGAGAACTAAAGCTCTAAATCATACCCAGCGGCAACAAGCATACCTATAAGCGTCTCTCTCAGCCCAGTATATTTTTCATTTTCAAACAGTGGTTTGCAGGCTTTGATGTCAACTTCACCATTGAGCAGCTTTACGGCGAAAGCCATGCATGTTTGCTCTCCACACATCCCGCAGTTCGTTTTTGGCAGGTAGTTGTAAACGTCAAAGGGACTCACAACCGTTTTTTCAAGAGGTTTTGAGAGGTCTATCTCAGCCTTTCTCATCCAGGCCTCCTTAGCCTTTTGCTCAATTTCGTTCAGAATTCTTTTTGCCTCGTCCTCGTCCTTTATCTGCGTCATCGCCACGAAACCGTCTTCATGTATCGTTATTATCCTTTGCCCCTTCTTGAATGATATCCAACCCCTCTTCTCGTTGTAGCTCGCGTTCGGAATCAACCTTGTGAGATATGGCATCACTGCCGGAAAGTTACCATCCACCCTTCCAATTACTCTCAGCTTTTTTGGGTCAGCTATGCAAGGCGACAATTCCTTTATTTCCATACACTTGTTGTAAACTTAAACGTGTAATAAGCTTTTGGTATAAATTTTAAACGTCAAAAATTTTTTATGCGACCGCTTTTGCTACATACTTGTCAATCAGACCTATTAGCGTTTTTCTCGTAAAAGGTTTCTCCACAACCTCTAAGGCACCGTTTTCAATCATTTCCTTACCCCTGCTTCTCGCAAATGCTGTCAAACCTACTATTTTGGCATTGGGGTCTATTTTTAGTATTTCTTTGGTTGCTTCAACACCGTCCATTCTGGGCATTGAGATGTCCATTAAAACAATATCTGGTTTGAAAATCCTGTATGCTTTGACAGCCTCTTCACCGTTGGACGCTTCAATGATCTCGTAATCCTTAAGCATAATTTTCACTATTTCCCTTATGCTGTCATCATCATCGACAATTAGAACTCTTGGTATTACCATTATTACAATTGTAATTTACACCTTAAAAAAACTTTCTTACACTTTTGAAATTGGGCCTAATTTTCTCAAGCCCTATTTTTCAGAATATTTCCTGCTTTCAAACAACTCTCAAGCACTTCTTCACCTCTCAGGTAAACTTTCTCAGGAAATATTGCTTCAAACCCCTCAAAAGGAGTCCAGCCACACTTTGAGTGAAGCTCCTCACCCTTAACCTCTTTAACATTTTTGAGGTCAAAAACCGCAAAATTTGCAAAGTTACCGGTTTTAATTTCCCCGTATCCCTTAAATCCGAAAATTCTTGCCGGGTTTGATGCGACTCTCTCGACAAGAGATTTGAAGGATATGTAGCCCTTCGAGGCCATGTTTACGAAAAGAGGATACATCGTCTCAACTCCAGGAAATCCCGGGGCACCCAACTCCTTGTCTTCTAGTGTATGTGGGGCGTGGTCAGAGGCTAATACGTCAACCCGGTGAAAATTCCTGAGTAGCCAATCCACATCCTCTTTTTCCCTCAAAGGTGGGTTAACGTTTACCAATTTTCCGAGCCTTCCGTAGTCGTTAACGCTGAGGAGCATGTGATGCGGGGTAACTTCATAAGTGGAATTGCTGTTCATTATCTCCTTCGCGGAATCTCTGGTAGAGATATGGCAAAAGTGAAAGTTACCAATCTCAACAAGCTTTTCAACGGCCAGAACTTCAGCCTCTCTCCTTCTGAAGACGAAGTTTGGTGTGCCCTTTGCAACGTATGCCGGGTCTTCGGCATGCACTGTGAAGACAACACCTTCAAACCTTCCGTAAACCTTCCGAAGTGTTTCGTAGTCTATCTGCAAATCCTCGCTGTCGTGCTGGATAAAGATCTCCCCTACAGCCGGGATAAAATACTTCTCCGAAATTTTTCTGATTATGTCTCCGAGCTTTTCGTGGTTGGAGTTTGTCAGGGCGAGATTCAGGGAGTAATCCACATAGGCAGATTTTTTTGCCTTTTCCATCCTCTGAAAGTAGGTTTTTACGTTATCCACCGGTGGTTTGGTGTTGGGCTGGTCAACTACCAAGCAGACGCCACCATGAAGGGCTGATAAAGTGCCAGTTTCAATCGTTTCCTTTCTCTTCTCGGCGAAATCCCTTAGATGAACGTGAACGTCTATACCTGCGGGAAGTATAACTCCTTTAACCCTCTTGCCCTCAACAAGCTTTCCGATTTTCTTTATTCTGCCATCTTCTACCTCTATCCCAGCCTCTATGAACTCTCCTTTATAGAAGATTTTACCCACTATCATTCAGCAGCTCCTCAAACTGCTTAACAGCTTTTTTCACCTTCTCCACATCCCTTCCTGAGAACTTGACCATAACGTAGCCCGATTTAGGGTAGGAACCAATATTAACGTCGGGGTTTTCCCTCACAACCTTGTTCAGCTTGTCGACGATTTTGACCTCAAAACCGTTAACCTTCACAACCTCCTCATGATACTTGCCCTTCTCAAACCTATTAAGGATTTTTTCGAAAGTGTTTTCCATCTCCGCCGGAACTCCCGGCATAACAGCAACGTTCTCAACAATGAATGCCGGAGCAGCGCCAACATCATTCCAGACTATCTCACTTCCTTCAGGGACGGATGAAATCTTTCTGACAGCCTCCTCATTTGAGCTGAGCTTGCTGAGCCAGTCGTAAACTTCTTCGTTCACAACAAGCTTTCTGCTGAATGCCTTCGCAATTCCCTCTGCCGTAACATCGTCGTGAGTCGCTCCGAGCCCCCCGGTAACCAGAACGAAGTCAGCCTCCTTCGAAGCTTTCCTGACCTCTTCGGCTATCACATCAACATCGTCGGGAATGGTTACTATCTTTTTAACCCTGTGTCCTGCTTGAGTTAGCTTTTTGGCCATGTAAGCAGCGTTGGTGTTGGTTATGTCCCCGCTTAAAATCTCGTTGCCAACGGAGATTATGATGAATTCCATGTCACAAGTTGATTTTAAAATTTAAAAATATTATTGAAATAGCCTCCTGTACAGCCTCCCCTGCAGCCCGTGGAAGGCGGCGAAACCCTCTGCAAGACGCTGGTCGAGGGAAGATGTGTCAAAGGACACAAGCTCTTCTGAGTAGAGCGCATGCGGTGAGTGCCTCGCCGCAACGACTGCGGAGCCCTTGTAAAGCTTGACTTTAACCCAACCCGTAACTCTCTCCTGGGTTCTGTCTATGAAGGCGTTTAACGCATCATAGAGCGGGTCGTTAACAAGGCCATAGTAAACAAGCTCTGCCCACTCCTCTTCAACTAATTTTTTGAACTTGAGCTCCCTCCTGCTGAGCACGAGGTTTTCGAGGTCTTTGTGGGCTGTTAAAAGGATTGTGGCTGCAGGATGCTCGTAGTTCTCCCTCGCCTTCAGACCGAGCACTCTGTCTTCTATCATGTCCGTTCTACCAACTCCATGCTTTCCGCCAATTTCGTTTAGCTTCTTTATCAGCTCAAAACCATCCATCCTTTCGTCATTGATCGCAACAGGCACTCCTTTTTCGAAGTCAATCTTTATGATTTCCGGCTCATCAGGAGCTTTTTCCGGGCTTGTGGTCCACTCGTAAATGTCCTCTGGAGGGATGAAGGATGGATCTTCAAGCTTTCCCCCCTCAATGCTCCTGCTCCAGAGGTTTTCGTCGATGCTGTATGGTTTTTCCTTGGTTGCAGGTACATCTATACCGTGCTGCCTGGCATATTCAATCTCCCACTCTCTTGTGAGGTTGAGCTCCCTTACGGGAGCTATAACCCTGAATCCGTACTGTCTGAATATATTCTCAAACCTGAGCTGGTCGTTTCCTTTTCCTGTACAGCCGTGAGCTATCGCTTCCGCACCCTCTTTCTTCGCAACCCCAACGACCTTCTCTGCTATTAAAGGCCTCGCCAAAGCCGTTCCAAGGACGTAACCCTCATAATTGCCGTTTGCCTTGATTAGTATGAAAAGGGAATCGACAAACTCCTTTTTGGCGTCAATTGTATAATGTTTATCCGCGTACCTCTTTCCCCTCTCCTCTGCCTGCTTTATGTCTTCATAGGGCTGTCCGATATCAACCGTTACCGTGATTACCTCATCAAATCCGTACTTCTCTCTTAGCAGAGGAATGCAAACTGTCGTGTCAAGCCCGCCAGAGTATGATAGCACGACCTTCATAACACACCGTAGTGCTGAGAGGTTTAAATCTTTTGAGATAAACAAAAGTTAAAAGCTCTTGCAGATTTCAGAAAGTTATGCTTCTTAGCATCGTTGGCACTTCAGACAGCGGGAAGACAACTTTAATTACGAGGATAATGCCTATTCTTAAAGAGAAGGGATTAAGGGTTGCTGTTGTGAAAAGGCACGCTCACGGTGATTTTGAAATCGACAAGGAAGGGAAAGACTCGTGGAAGATTTACAACAGCGGTGCGGATGTGGTTATCGCCTCTCCCGTCAAGCTGGCTTTCATCAGGAGGGTGAGCGAGGAAGAGGGAAACAACTTGGACTGGATTTACGAGAGGTACTTGAGCGACTACGACCTTGTAATAACAGAGGGATTCAGCAAGGCTGGAAAGGACAGGATTGTTGTTGTGAAGAAACCGGAAGAGGTTGAACTCTTCAAACAGGGGAGAATTCTGGCAGTTGTTTGCGATGAGAAGATAGAGGGTTACACGTGGTTCAGGAGAGATGAAGTGGAGAGGATTGCAGACTTCATTCTTTCCCTGCAAAAGCAAGGCAGATAGGTATCAACTCAGGTAACCTATAAATTTTACTCTCCTAAGTCCATACATGGAGAAAAAGATAGTTTACTTCGAAAAGCCCGGGAGGGAGAACACCGAGGAAACGTTGAGGCTCGCTGTGGAGAGAGCAAGGGAGTTGAACATAAAGCACCTCGTTGTCGCGTCATCCTACGGGGATACGGCATTAAAGGCTCTTGAAATGGCTCAGAACTTGCAGGTGGTTGTTGTAACCTACCACACAGGATTTATCAAGGAAGGGGAGAACACGATGCCACCTGAAGTGGAAGAGGAACTCAAAAGAAGGGGAGCAAAAGTTGTCAGACAGTCTCACATCCTGTCAGGCTTGGAGAGGAGCATCAGCAGGAAGCTTGGCGGGGTGAGCAGAACCGAAGCCATAGCAGAGGCCCTCCGCTCACTGTTCGGTCACGGACTGAAAGTCTGTGTGGAGATAACGATAATGGCCGCAGATAGTGGGGCAATACCCATTGAGGAGGTTGTTGCTGTCGGGGGAAGAAGCAGAGGGGGTGATACAGCAGTTGTGATCAGACCGGCTCACATGAACAACTTCTTTGACGCTGAAATAAAGGAGATAATCTGCATGCCGAGGAACAAGAGATGACTACCAGAGCATCAGCCCGGTTTGCTCGTCAAATGTTCTTTCGGGAGCTTCTCCTTTCAGTGACTGAATGAAGACCTCGCAGGCAAAAACCTCAGCGCTGAATAAATGACCACCGTAAACTTCTCCATTTTTCCCCAGCAAAACGTGGATGTGGCAGAACGGCTTACCGTCTTTAAGAGAAACGTTTCCCAGAAGGGAAATAATTTCCATCGGCTCGTTTAGCTCTCTTTTCACGTACTCTCTCTTCTCTTGATCGTAGTAGCCGATGACAGCGTTCCTAACCGCTCCTATTGCTGAAACCTTTGCTGCGTGTATTTCCCTGTCTGTTAAAAACTCCTCAAGCTGCCTCACCAAATCCTTTCCATAGTCCAGCCTTAGGAAGAAACTCCTGTCGAACTCAAACTCGAATTCCTTCATACGTTACCTAATTGCTGCTCCGCAATATCTCCAACAACAGGGAGTTTGAACCACTCGTTGCTGTATGCCTTGTAAATTAGCAATATCCAGAGAATCAGCCCAATAAGGTTGATTAGTGGCAAGAGCATCCAGCCGATGTAGGGTATGAAGGAAAGTATGATGCTTAAAACCCACAACCCGCCAAAGACTATCGTTGACTGCATCGCATGGAACTTCACGAACTGGCTCTCTTTCTCCATTATGAGGAATAGAATCCCTGTAATCGGACCTAGCAGGTAGCTAAGGGCTCCTGCAACGTTCTCCTTTAATCCAGTTGAGCTTGGCATAATGTATATTAAATTGATAATATTTAAACGTTACTGCCAAACTCGTCACAAGGTGAAAATTATAATACCCGAAAAGGCAATTAGATGTGATGAAGCATCTCATTTCTATCACCGACCTCGATAGGGAGGACATATCCTACATTCTCAAAAAGGCCGAGGAGTTCGAGGATGTTGCGATGGGAAAGAGGAAGCTGAGAATTCTTGAGGGCAAAATACTTGGAAACCTGTTCTTCGAACCTTCAACCAGAACAAGAATGAGCTTCGAGGTGGCGATGAAGAGGCTTGGTGGGGATGTGATCAACATGACTGCTCAGGAGGCAAGCAGTGTGGCCAAGGGGGAAACTCTGGCAGACACGATTAGAGTTGTTTCCGGCTACTGTGACGCAATCGTGATAAGGCATCCGCTTGAGGGGGCGGCAAGGTTTGCTGCCGAGAACTCGTCAGTCCCCGTCATAAATGCTGGAGATGGAGCGGGACAGCATCCTACACAAACACTGCTTGACCTCTACACGATAAAGAAGGAGTGCGGAAGGCTTGATGGAATAACAATAGCACTCATGGGTGATTTGAAGTATTCGAGAACTATACACTCACTGATAAAGGCTTTAGCACTGTTTGAAATGAAAATATACCTCATAAGTCCCGAGGCTCTTGCCCTTCCAGAGGACATCATAGAGGACGTAGGGGGAGAGATTAAGAAGGCAAGGCTTGAAGACGTTATCTCAGAGATAGACGTTCTTTACGTGACAAGAATACAGAAAGAACGTTTTCCGGACGAGGAGGAGTACAGGAAAGTATCGGGCAGCTACCGCATTACTGCGGAGACTTTGAAGAAGGCAAAGGACGGCATGATTGTCATGCACCCTCTGCCGAGAGTTGATGAAATACATCCATCCGTTGACGCAACCAAGCACGCTCGTTACTTCCAGCAGTCATTTTACGGAGTGCCGGTTAGAATGGCGATACTGAGCGAGGTGATGCTGTGAAAGAGCTTGTTGTGAGCAAAATCAGAGAAGGGACAGTCATAGACCATATAAATGCCGGAAAGGCTCTCCTAGTTTTAAGGATACTCAAGATCCAGCCGGGCACGGATTTAACAGTCTCGATGGCTATGAACGTTCCGAGCAAGAAGATGGGCAAGAAGGACATCGTCAAGGTGGAGGGGATGTTTATCCAGGATGAGGAGCTCAACAAAATTGCCCTGATCTCTCCAAACGCGACAATAAACCTGATAAGAGACTACGAAATAGAAAGAAAGTTCAAGGTTCAGCCTCCAGAAGTTGTTGAGGAAGTTCTGAAATGTCCAAACCACGCATGCATTTCCAACGCCGAGAGAGAGCCCATAAAACCGAGATTTTACATCAAGACAGAAGAAATGAAGGTAACGGCAAGGTGCCACTATTGTGGGAGGAAAATAGAAAATCTTGACGACTACATAAGCTAAGATTTCAGGAAGTCTAAGGCCTCGCTGACCTCTGCATTATCGTGCACTATCATCGATATAGCTCTCGTCATCTTCGTTGGGTTCTCAGCCTGGAATATGTTTCTGCCTATAGCCACCCCTCTCGCCCCCGCATCCATCGCCATTCTGACCATTCTCAGAATGTCCTCATCACTGCTCATCCTTGGCCCTCCAGCGACAACGACCGGAACTGGGCAGCCCTCAACAACTCCTCTGAAGCTCTCCACATCTCCGGTAAAGTTTGTTTTAATGATATCAGCCCCAAGCTCTGCACCTACTCTGGCTGCAAGAGCCACAGCCTTTTCATCGAACTGATTGATTCCCTCTCCTCTGGGGTACATCATCGCGAGCAGGGGCATTCCCCATTCGGCAGCTATCTTGGAAATCTCTCCGAGCTTCCTTAACTGCTCCGCCTCCGTCTTGCTTCCAACATTTACGTGCACACTTACAGCATCGGCTCCAAGCTTTATGGCCTCCTCAACCGTGCATACAAGAACCTTCTCGTTTGGATCGGGGGATAGGGAGGTTGAGGCGCTGAGGTGAATTATCAGACCGACATCCCTTCCATATCCCCTGTGGCCGAAGCCGACAACTCCCTTATGCAAAACCACCGCATTAGCCCCACCCTCAGCCACTGCATTAACAGTTTCTGCAAGATTCTTCAGCCCCTCTATCGGCCCCATAGAAACTCCGTGGTCCATGGGGACAATTACGGTGTTTCCACTTTCCCTGTTTATAATTCTCTCAATTCTTATCGTTTTGCCAATCTTTGTCATGCTACTTAGTTTCAAAGTGGCAATTTAAAGTTTACGGTTTAAGTTTTTTAGAAGACCTCCTGGGTCGGATAGGAATTCTCCGCTCAAAACCGCAGTTGAGGCACTTAATAATAACACGCCCCTTGCGAACCCTAACCCTGAATTTTCCAGCCTTGTAGGGGTAGAGACACTTCTTGCAGTAGGTTATTTTGAGCTCCTTTGGTATTCTCACCCTGTATTTCATCGCAATTCTCTTTGCAAGCTCCACATATCGCCTTGCAAGCTCATAGTCAACATTTTTCCACTCTTCAGCCCTTTTTATGAGGTAAGAAACTCTCTCCTTGGCAATTCTCGACTCCTTCTTTTTGTCCCTTTTGAGCACGAAGGCCGTTAACAAAAAGATAAATAGCCTTTTGTATCTCAGCCGTTATGAAATTTGACCCACAAAAGTACAGGGAGCTGGCAGAGAAAGACTTCGAGGCTGCGTGGAAGGCTGGGAAAGAAGTTCTTGCCGAAAGAAGTCCCAATGAGCTTTATCCACGGGTTGGATTCAGTTTTGGCAGAGAACACCCGCTTTTCTCCACAATCCAGAAGTTAAGGGAAGCTTATCTCGCAATCGGTTTTTCAGAGGTTGTAAATCCGCTTATCGTTGAAGATGTCCACGTAAGAAAGCAGTTCGGAAGAGAGGCTTTGGCAGTCCTCGATAGATGCTTTTACCTCGCAACACTTCCCAAACCCAACGTCGGGATGTCAGCGGAGAAGGTCAGGCAGATTGAGAACATTATGGGGAAGAAGGTTGATCCGGATCCACTTAGGGAGATTTTTCATCGATACAAGAAGGGTGAAATTGACGGAGACGATTTGAGCTACCTTATTGCCGATATTTTGGGTGTGGACGACATCACAGCGGTAAGAATTCTCGATGAGGTGTTTCCAGAGTTCAAGGAGTTGAAGCCTCAGGCTGGCTCGCTAACACTCAGAAGCCACATGACCACAGGATGGTTCATAACCCTGAGCCACATCGCCGACAAGTTCCCCCTTCCAATCAAGCTTTTCAGCATCGATCGCTGCTTCAGGAGGGAGCAGGGGGAAGATGCCACGAGGCTCTACACGTACTTCTCAGCAAGCTGTGTTCTTGTAGATGAGGAGTTGAGTGTTGATGACGGAAAGGCGGTTGCTGAGGCTTTGCTCAGACAGTTCGGCTTCGAGAACTTCAGATTCAAGAAGGACGAGAAAAGGAGCAAGTACTACATCCCCGACACTCAAACAGAGGTTTTCGCCTTCCATCCCAAGCTGGTGGGGTCGAACACAAAGTACAGCGACGGATGGATTGAAATAGCAACCTTCGGCATCTACTCCCCAACAGCGCTGGCGGAGTACGATATCTCATATCCGGTCATGAACCTCGGTCTTGGAGTTGAGAGGCTCGCCATGATCCTCCACGGTTACGATGATGTTAGAAAAATGGTTTACCCGCAGATCCACGGAGAAATCAAGCTCAGCGACCTCGACATAGCGAGGGAGATAAAGGTCAGGGAGGTGCCTCAAACCTCTGTGGGGTTGAGAATTGCGCAAAGTATCGTGGAGACTGCGGAAAAGCATGCCTCAGAGCCAAGCCCATGCAGCTTCCTCGCCTTCGAGGGAGAACTGATGGGCAGAAATGTTAGGGTGCATGTGGTGGAGGAGGAGGAGAACACAAAGCTTTGCGGTCCAGCATACGCAAATGAGGTTGTTGTTTACAAGGGCGACATCTACGGCATTCCGAGAACAAAGAAGTGGAGAAGTTACTTTGAGGAAGGTGTGCAGACGGGAATCAGATATATCGATGGCTTTGCGTATCTTGCCGCGAGGAGGATTGAGGATGCTGCAATGAAAGGTGAGAAAGAGCTAAAGATAAAAGCGAGGGTGGTTGAGAATCTCTCAGACATAAACCTCCAGATTCATGAAAATGTTAGGAGATACATCCTCTGGAAGAAGGGGAAGATCGACGTGAGGGGGCCGCTGTTTGTTACGGTGAAGGCTGAGATCGAGTGATTTTAGTTTTTTAGAAATTTTGATAAAAATGAGCTAAATACTAATCAAACCTGTTAACAATTGCTTTATCATGTTAACAATTAACTTTTCAAGTCAATAAACTTTATTAACATTTAATGTCAATATTCAATATGGCTTCCGAAGAAGGTGGGAGTTTTGAGCAGAGCAATAGCAGCACTAATAGCACTAACACTTCTTGGAACCGCCGTTTATGCGGAGGTTCTGATGGAGAACACGGCGATTGTAACTGTCGAAAGTCCTGAAAAAGCAGTGTTTCATGCCTTCGTTCTATTCCCTGACGGATTCAGGCATGCGGGTAAATACGAGGTTGCGGGAAAGAAGAGTTTAGCGTTGTATTTAGGCAGCGCAAAATCAGCCTGGATGAACGAATACAGAAAAAATGGAAGACTATCACAGCCCTTGATTCTTCTTGTTGCAGTATCGGAGAAGGGCGTGGATGTTAAAGGCGTAAATCTTGATTGGGATGATCTGAGGAGCGAAGAAGTCAAGTTAAAGTTCAGGGAGGATGAGAAGGTGAAGAAAGCCATTTCAAAGCTCGAACAGCCTCAACCCCTTAGCAGTGACCTCTACTGGGCTATCGAGGATTACTACGAGTACACTCTGCATGTTGTTTTGAGCTACGTGAAGCCTGACTCCTCAACGTGGGGCGTCATGGACTTCTTCTACGGCAGATACCTGAAAGTTGGTTTCGCTGTGAACACCTTCATCAATTCATGGAGCGTTGCAGGGTACAATATAATCCAAAAAAGAAATGATAAAGGCGTCACAGGACCATTTGATGTCGGTGATGACTGCTACATCTGGATGAATGTCAGATACCGCTACGAGAAGTGGGTCTACTACCTCGATGACGACCCAATTCTAACAATGGAGCACGTATACGTAAAGGACTTCTATCCTGAAACCATAACAGCCGGAACTTCGAAACCAACAAACGCAAGATTAGTGCCTGTTGATAGCTGGAGCTATATAGGGAGCTACACTGCAAGGAGTTCGACGTATCCTTACTACCTATTCAACGTCTTTGACCTCACCACAGACCACCTCGCCATCGACTGCCTTAAATTCATCGATGCTCTGGTACTTGCAGGCAAAATATCTGGCAGAGCTGCAACTGCTGCAGGAGCCATCGGACTCTTTGTAGATGTGGACTTCGAGTATGACAACGTTGTGGCGTTCGACATAGATTTGGCACTCTATTCCTATCCGGGAACAACACACACAGTTTACATGGCCGAAAGTGAAGCTGTAAAGAGCGTTCCAGCAGTTTATTTTGAAGTGCATTAAAATTTTTTAATTAATTTTTATTTTTAACATCCAAAATCAAAGAAAAGTGAAAAATAAAAATTTTAGAACTCAACCTGCTCCGGTGCAAGCTTTGTCAAAATCTTCTGGTCGGTGATAACTCCAACAGGCTCTCCCTTGTCTGTGACAAGGAGAATTCTCACTTTTTCGTCCCTCATGAGTCTGAGTGCCTCGCCGATCTTAGTGTCCTTTTCAACCATTACGAGCTTTGGTCTCATCACTTCTTCGACTTTGCTGTCAAGCTTCCCTTCTGACACAGCCTTTGCAACGTGGTCGAGAGTGAATATTCCCACGAACTTGCCGTTCTTCTGAACAGGTGTGCAGTAAATTCCGTTTTCTGCAAGCACCTTCGTGGCATCAGCAACCTTCTCCTCCGCATCAACCGAAATTATCGGTGAGGACATGTGCTCTCCAACCGTGTCTTTTGGCAGAGCCACGATTTTTTCAATGTCTAACACAATTGTGTTCTCCGTATCATCTCTTCCGACGACCTTTCCGTAAATCATCATCTCGTTAACAGGTGTTGGGCCAACAATCACGCTGTCACCGGGACTGATCTTTTTGATGTCCCCGATTATTCTAATTCTCGCCTGGCAGATGCTTGGATTCGAGATGGAAGGCATGGAAATCTCTTCAGCAGAGAGCTCTTCCATAACGTTTCCGTTGACGATGATAGGAACAACTACAGACTCTTCTGGCCTGGTTACTGATAGTAGCTCGTAG
The DNA here is from genome assembly GCF_017656475.1 of Archaeoglobus sp. Taxonomy (GTDB): domain Archaea; phylum Halobacteriota; class Archaeoglobi; order Archaeoglobales; family Archaeoglobaceae; genus Archaeoglobus. The sequence goes on along the minus strand of NZ_JACDNT010000013.1, from coordinate 16,302 downwards.
GCTTTTGACGTTGGCCTGTAACCGCCTTTCGGTCCCGGTACACCTTCTACAAGACCAAGGGCTCTCAAGGCCTGCATCTGGTTCCTTACAGTCCCGGGATTCCTGTTGATAAGCTCGGCAATCTCTTCTCCTTTAACCGATCCACCGGACTTTTTCTTGTACAGCGTTATCAACGCATACAGGATGTCCTTCTGTATCTGGGTCAAGTCCAACTCGACCATTCACACCACCTCCAATCTTTAATTTTAATATTCTTTAATGGTCGTGAGGTATATTTATAATTTTCTGACGGTTGAATGTAAAGGAAAAGATTCTGAAAATAATAAAAAAAGGATAAATTTCTTTACTGTCTTAGCTTCTTAACTTCTTCAACTATTTTTGGGAGGATTTCTCCGGCCTTACCTATAATTTTGACGTCGAAAATCGGATCGGCCATTGTTGGCTCAGCATTTACAATAATCATCTTTGCTCCTGATTTTTTGGCCATGTACGGCATTTCGGCAGCGGGATAAACCACGAGGCTTGAGCCTACGACCATGAAAGTGTCGCAGTGCCTCGACTCTTCAATGGCCTCAAAAAGCGTTCTTTGTGGTAAAGGTTCACCAAACAGCACAACTCTTGGCTTAACGTAATAGCTTCCACATTTTCTGCACCGCGGTACCTCTCCCTTGTTGAAATCTTCAACAAACTCGCTCCAGTCGTAGGTTTCGTGGCAGTCGAGGCAGTCAAGCTTATCCATGCTGCCGTGAAGTTCTAAAACTCTTCTGCTTCCTGCTTTCTGATGAAGCATGTCGATGTTTTGGGTAATGACGGCCTTTACAATCCCCATTCTTTCCAGTTCTGCAATGGCGTAGTGAGCAGGATTGGGCTCGGCAAAGAGCTTATCCTTCATCTCCATTGAAAACTCCCAGAAAGCACGTGGGTTTCTCTTGAATCCCGAAATAGAGGCCACCTCTTCAGGATCGTACTTCCTCCATAACCCATCTTCACCTCTGAAGGTCGGAATTCCGCTCTCTGCCGAAATTCCTGCACCGGTAAATACCACAGCGTGCTTTGATTTGGCGAGAATTTTTGCTGCTTTTCTTATCTCATCCTCCATATTTTCCCTTATAAGTCGTTAAATTTTTAATATTTTTTGCCACTTCAGTATATCAGTTCTGCGAGCATATCCTTTTCGATTGCAAGCCTTATCTCCCTTGCTATCCTTCTTCCCATATACATGTTCTCTCCGAAAAGGATGTAGGAGTAAGGTGAGGTAGGAATTCCAACATTCGTCCCTGCAACTATTCTCGCGGAGATTTCGAAGACATACATCGTTGCGTTTTCGTCAAAAATCGACTCTATGCAGAACGCTCCAACCATTCCCGGATAGGCTATCTCCTTCGAAACTTCAACGATACTTTCGGCAGCTTCAAAGGCCTGAACGAGCAAAGACTCCCTAAGAACGACAGGGAAGTTTCCCACCACCGTGTATGTTGGATTTATGTTCACCCTTATCTGCTCCTTTGCAGGAACCTTCCCCAGGGCGTCTGCTGTTGACTCATACCGCCTATCAACGGCTATAAGCTCTATCCGCCCGTAAACGGGGGAGTAGAAGAATGAGAAGTAGATGTTCGCTCCCAGAATGTACTCCTGTATTTCAGCGTTTTTTACATCCTTTTCCCTGATAAGACCCTTCTTAACCATTTCTTCCGAAATTTCGTAAAATTCGTCGGGAGAGGAGACTATGAAGTATCCTTTTCCCCCCTTTGCCCCCGGATACTTCACTATCGCCAGACCTTTTATCTCCTCAGGACTGCTAAACTTCTTCGGCATCCTGACTCCTGATCTCTCTAACCACTCTCTCTGCTTGTCCCTATCCGTCTCCCAGATCATCAGCTCTCTGTTTCCGAACATTGGGAGGAGCAGAGAGTCGAACTTACCAATATAAGCGTTGAATGACCCGTGAGGAATTAAAATTGTGTTTAACTGCCTTAAATTATCCTGAATTTCTTCTTCCAGCAATTCCGCGTAGTCAGAAATGATTACGAACTTGTCCACAACTCCAAAGTTCTCGTAAACTTTCTTCTCCCTCTCCCTGCAAATGCAGACCGTGCTGAATCCCTCTTCCTTTGCTCCTTTAAAAATGTTCAGTGCTGAATGGCTTCCAATCGTTCCTATGTGGATGTTATCTTTATCGTAATCTTCAAGGACTGAGAGTATCTTTTCTCTCATCGCTCCGACCTTTTGTGAAGGTTATATAAATCGTTCGAAAAGTTAAAATTTTAGATTAACAAGTTAAAGAAGATGTCAAGCTGGGAAAAATACAGCGACAGCATCGAGAAAAGCAGGATATACCACGAGAGGTATCACAAGGCTGTTGCAAATCCTGTAAGGAAGGAAATCCTGAAGATGATAGCAGAAGGAAAGAGTGAGGAGGAAATTATGGAGAAGTTGAATTTAAGTAAAAAAGAGCTTGATTACCACCTGAAAATACTTGAGTGGGGGTTCTGCGTTGAAAGAAAAGATGGTAAGTTGAGAATAACAAAGGAGGGTGAGGTAATTGAGCACCTCTAATAAGATTCGTGTGGCTTTAGCTCAGCAGAGAATTCTGCCTGACAGAGAGGTAAACATAATGAAGGGGATGAGCCTCATTAAGAGGGCTCTTCAGGTTAAAGCCAACATTGTCATACTTCCGGAAGTGTTCAACACGGGTTTTTACAAGCACAACTACGAGTCTGTGGAGCCTCTTGAGGAGGAGCTCTCCCTGCTGCTCAAGATTTCGCAACAGAAGGATATCATGATAATAACAGGCGTTGCAGAGAGGGAGGGGGATGATTTATACAATTCAGCGGTTATAATCCACAGAGGAAAGATAATTGGAAAATACAGAAAAACTCATCTTTTCCCCTTAACGGATGAGAAAAAGCACTTCAAGGTGGGAGACAAGCTTGAAGTTTTTGAAACACCGTTCGGCAAAATTGGGTTGCTCATATGCTACGAAGTGAGGTTTCCAGAGTTGTCAAGAAAGCTCGTCAAGATGGGTGCTGAAATTATCGCTATTCCGGCAGAGTTCCCGAAGGAGAGAATTGAGCACTGGAGAGTTCTGCTTCAGGCGAGAGCAATCGAGAATCAGGTTTTTGTTGCCGGTGTGAACTGCGTTGAGGGCGATTTGGACTACGGAGGACACTCAATGCTCGTCGATCCGATGGGTTCCATTCTTATCGAAGCATCGGAGTATCAGGAGGTTATGATGAGCGACATAAGGCTTAGTGAGGTTTATGAAGTGAGGGAAAAGTTCCCGTTCCTTAAAGATTTGAGAGAAGAGCTTCTATGAAAGTTCTGATTCTCCGGCCTGAAGAGTTGCTCGAAGATACTCTGAAAAAGTTTTCAGAGCATGGATTTGAGGCATACGGCTGCCCATTCATAAAGCTCAGATACGTTGATTTTGAAGTTCCCGAACATGACTTTGTGATAGTCACCAGCCAGAATGCGGCAAGAGCTTTGAAGGAGAGAGGAGTAAAGCTGAGGAGGGTTATTGCCATAGGCAAAAAAACTGCAGAGTTGATAGATGCAGAAGAGGTGCTTTTACCCTCAAAATTCGACTCTGAGACTCTTTACAAAGAGTTCGCTGAAATGCTGAGGGGGAAAAGAGTTGTTGCTTTCAGAAGCAACGCTGGAAGTGATGTAATCAGGAGACTGGCGGAAATTGCCGACTTCAGGGAAATTGAGGTTTACAGAATCGAGAAATTGCAGGGAGAGGAGCAGAAAAGGGAGATTGAGAAAGTGAAGGCAGGTTTTTACGATGCAATCGTTTTCTCCAGCAGCATGATAGCTAGAGGCCTTCTTGAACTCTGCGACGAGGAGTGTCTCAAAGCACTTGAGAAAATTTTAATCGTGGCTATAGGCCCTCCCACAGCGAAGGTTCTTGCTGAAAAAGGTATCAAGGCAGAGATTCCCGAAGAATACACCTTCGATGGCATTATAAGGCTTTTAAAGTCCAAGAAGATGTAGGTTTCCAATATTCACTTTTTTGAGGTGTCTTTTCGCAGCTTCGTAGCACCTCTTTACCTGCTCCACTGGAGTAACGGGGAAGTCGGACATTCTGTAGTCGGGATGAAAGACAAGCAGGCTGTAAGGGATTTCGGGGCTTAGTGAAGATATGAAGCGGGCGATGCTCTCAACTTCTTTCTCATCAACGTAAAACGGCACGAGCAGCGTTGTTGTGGAGAGCACTTCTGCTCCACATTTATCAAAGATTCTCTCAAAGTTGTGTTTTACTCTCTCATTGTCCCTTCCGGTCAGCAGAATGTGTAGGTTTCGATTCCATGCCTTGAGGTCGAACTTAACTGTTCCTCCAGACTTTAAACTTAGCTCGGCAGCTTTTAAAGCAAGAGAAGTGTTTCCTGCTCCGTTCCACTCCCAGCAAATCATCAGATTTTCCCTCAACTTTAGAGCCTCTCTGCTGAATTTCAGGGCAAAGGGGAGCTGCGGTTCAGGCGAACCGCCAAAATGACAGATGCATTTCACTCTGGAACTCTCCACAGCACGAAGAAGCTCTTCAAGGCTAACCGTTCTGACGTTTTCAAAGTGCTTGTGTGTCCAGTTCTGGCAGTAAAGGCAGTCGAAGTTACATCCATAGTAGAAGACTGCGAGATTCGTTCCTGTTTGTTCGCTCCCCCTGCAAAACCACGCGTTGCAGCAGTTTGTTGGCAAAGGGTCTTCGTAGTATGTCAGCTTGCCGTATTCAGGCTTACCGCAAAGAGCTGTGCCGGAACACTCGTTGCTGCACAGCTTGCACTTTTTAATTTTCCTATTGTAAAGAGGAGGGTGGAGTGAGACGGCAATGTCCAGAACTTCATCCTTTTTTGAACAATCAGGGCAAACTGGAAGTGAAAAAGGGATGGATTTGCCGCAGATTCTACACTTAGATGAAAAAGCTGTTCCTCTTCTCCTCATACCTTCCTGCGGCGATAATCATCGAGAGCAAGTTCTCCGCAACCATTCTCAGCTTTTTCAGGTCGCCGCAGAAGAGGCTGTAGGTAGATATAGCCTCTGAACACGGGAGGTCGAAGTTGGTTAAGGGACAGCCTTCACAGTCGAAATCGATGTACTTTTCGCAGAGAGGTGTAAGCTGCATCGCAATGTCTTCAATCTCTCTCAAAGCGTAAAGTATCGACTCCCACTTTTTCGCCGTAACCTCGATCTCCGTAGCTCCTTCTTCCAGGTCCTTAACGGCATCGTCGTAGGTGTAAAGTTCGACTTTCTTCATTCTCTTTCGCTTGTCCTTAGGTTATTTAAAGGTATTTGAGCAGTTTTATATAATTACACTCGAAACAAAATTTTTCCTTAAGTATTATCTTTTAGAACGGGTTCGTGCTCTCTGCGTTCGGCTATACTGCAACGTCTCTCTACGCCTTCATCGAAGTTCGAACAGTGGTCATGGTGGTTAAAGTTTGAAAGTCATTTTTAATGTCTTTTTTCTTTTGTAGCCGACGTTACATCTTTGAAGGTTTTTGATTGCTTCGATAAAGAGTCTTTTTCTTTTGTTTAAATTTTAAACAAAAAGTGATTTATACAATTACTATCTAAACAGAAACATGTCGGAAAGTAATCAGGAAGCAGACATTGCTGAGACCCTGAGAAAAATGGAAGAAATGATCGGAGAAAAACCGGTTCCGCAGCTTTTAATGTCGAAAGTTGTTCCAGAGTGGATACCGAGGCAGATGGACGAGAGACAGTTCGTGATGCAGCTGCCAAACATCCCAGAGAAGTACAAGCACCTCATAATGATTGCCGTCGCTGCAGCTGTTGGAAGTAAGATGTGCACGGAGGTTTTCACGAAAATTGCGAAGAGGAGAGGTGTGACGGAGAGAGAAATAGGTGAGGCAATTTTGATTGCAAGGTTTGCCCTAGCCTCAACGATCTTTGCAACCGCAACTCCTGCTTTAGAATGGCTTGTAGGGGGTGATGTGGAATGAAAGTCCTTGTCCCGCTTGATTTCTCAAAGGAAGCTGAAAAAGCTCTTGAGTTTGCGAAGGAACACGGGTGGAGTGTGATAGTTCTGCATGTTCTTGAAGAGAGCTTGCTGGAGAAAATCTACCCGTGGTTCTCGAAGCCCGGAATGGATTTTAAAAAGTTTGTGGAAGAAAGGCTGAAGGAAGCTGAGAAAGAGCTTGAGAAGTACGATGCTGAGAAGAGGATTGTGAAAACTGGAAAATGCTGGAAGGCAATAATCGAAACAGCGGAAGAGGAAGGAGTGGACATGATTGTCATGACTGAGAAAGGAAGTGGCGCAGTTGCAGAAATTGAAGATGTAACTCTTGGCTCCTGCGCTGAAAGGGTGGCGAGACATGCGAAAAAGCCTGTCCTGATCGTGAGGTGATGTAAATGGATCCGGTAACTGCAACGCTACTGTTTATTACGGGGCTTATTGCTGGAACTCTTGGAGGGTTGCTTGGCATAGGTGGTTGTGTCATAATGCTGCCATCCCTTGCGTTCGTCTTCAATTATCCGCTTCCGGTGGCTATAGGAACAACTATTACAGCGGTAATCCTGACTGCCTCTTCTGGAGCCATAGGACACATAAGGCTGAAAAACGTAGACTACTCAACAACTAAGGTTGTTGCCGTAAGCGGTGCAGTTGGAGCAGCGGTTGGAAGCGTAATCTTCTTCTACATCGCAGACCAGCTCTGGCTCCTGAACTTCATCCTCGGCTTTGCCTTCCTCTACGTCAGCATAAGAATGATCTACGAAGGAACGATTAAGAGGGCAATGCCGGAAAAACCCGGAAATGAGGTGCCCGGTTCTGGGGCTGCGAAAGCTACGATAGGCTTTTTCATCGGAATTATCACCGGAATAGTCGGTCTTGGTGGAGGATACGCCCTAGTCCCCTCGTTCATATACCTGCTGGGCTCTCCAGTGAAGATTGCTGTCGGCACATCTCTGGCATCATTCATAAGCATGGCGGTGGTCAGCGGAGCGTTCAAGCTCTATCAGGGTGTCGTTGATGTTGTTGCAGCGATTGCTTTGGGCATTGGAACGATCATCGGAGCGCAGATAGGAGCGAGGCTGACAAAAGTCGTTCCGCCATGGGCGATAAAGGCAATATTCGGCTTCGTCTTCCTCTACGTATCGCTGAAGTTCATCTGGCAGGGATATCTAACTCTTTAATTTTTGTCATAGGTGGGAGTATGGTAGTTGTCGAGAAGGCTGGAGAGTTTCTCGGAAGGCTCGTAAAAATGAAGGACGGCTTGGAAGGATTACAATACGGATTCCAAAAGTTTTTTGGAGAGGCGAAAGACTACGTGGACTTCAAATTCTCTTCGGAACTGGGAGATAAGCTCGTTACCGCAAGCAGATGTCCTATCCACCGCTACATGCCGATATGGTGTGAAAAGTACTGCTTGCCCTTTGCAAAGGGTTTTGCGAGAGTTTACGGTGTGGAGAACGTGAAAAGAGTTGAAAGACAGCCCGAAAGCGATCGCTGCCTCTTCGAGTTCTGGTGATTTTGAGGTGGTAGCGTGAAGGACTACGATCACTGGTTTGGAGTGCCAAGAAGGGAGATCGCTATAGCCCTCGCAATAGCTGCCTTCCCGCATTCAAGCGTCGTTTTGGCCGTTATAGCCTGCTTCATGGTTCAGATGCCGATGGCGAGCGTGTTCTTCAGAATTGTGCCAAGGATTCTTAAAAAGGGAAATGTTAATTGATACCATGAAAGTATTATTCATATCTGGAAGTCCGAGAAAAAGGAGCAATACAGATTACTTGCTTGAGATAACGAGATCCGTAACGGGAGGAGACCTTATAAAGCTGTCCGATTACGAAATAAATCCATGCAACTCGTGCAGAAGTTGCCTGAAACTCAAAAATGTGTCGTTAAGGATGGCATGGAATTGATATCTCCAATGCTATTCGAGAGCGATGTTATAGTTCTTGGATCTCCGGTCTATTTTAACAACGTTTCAGCTCAAATGAAAGCTTTTATGGACAGGACTTGGTGTATAAGGGGTAGGCTGAGGAACAAAATTGGTGGTGCGATAGCTGTAGGGAGGAGATACGGAATCGAGAGCGCAATAACAGCCATTAACGCACTTCTTAAAGCACGAGATGATCCCAGCGAACAGAGGAGTTTGTGGGATCGCTTTTGAAGAGGGGGAGATTCAAAACGATCAGGAAGCTATTAACGCTGCGAAGGAGCTGGGATACAGGATAAAGGAGCTTGAGAATCTTAAATTAAAAGCTCTTTGTAAATATCCGTAAAACAGAACGAAATGTTGTTAAATTGGGAAACTTAAACCAGAAATATGAGAAAAAGTAATGCAATCGCCTTGGGGATAATCCTGCTGTCCTTTATTCTTGGCGTTTGTCTCTATCCTCGAATGCCGGAGGAAATGGCGTCACACTGGAATGCTCAGGGGCAAGTGAACGGATACCTTCCCAAGTTCTGGGGTCTGTTCTTAGTCCCGCTGATCTCCGTAGGGTTGTTTTTGCTTTTTATGTCAATTCCAAAAATAGACCCTTTGAAGCACAACATTGAAGAGTTCAGGAAATACTACGACGGGTTTGTTGTCCTGATAATCCTGTTTCTGTTTTACGTTCATGTTCTGACCATCTTGTGGAACATTGGCGCCAGATTCAGCATTGTTCAGATGTTGGCGCCAGCTTTTGGTTTCCTGTATTACTACTGCGGAATTTTAATAGAGAACGCAAAGAGGAATTGGTTTATTGGAATAAGAACTCCTTGGACACTGAGCAGTGAGAGAGTTTGGGAGAAAACACATAAGATTGGGGGGAAGTTGTTTAAAGCTGCCGGATTTATTGCTTTTATTGGCACATTCTTCCAGAATTATGCGTTATTTTTCATTCTCGCCCCCATAATTTTGGTTGCGATCTATACGATCGTTTACTCTTACGCTGAGTACCGAAAGGAGCCCAGAACTCGCAGTAATTAAAAAAGCATTACCTTAAAACATGCATAAGGATGTCGCATTAACGCATATAGGAACTATATAGAGAGTTCCAAGAATAAATCTGATAGCCGGAATTATTAGGCGGATGTGGTAAGTAGCGCCACAAAATTTATAAAGTTTTCATGCAATATTCAAGCCAGAAACTCGAATATTGTGGTAATATGTGCATGGACTGCGGTGAGCACTGGGTGCAGAGTAAAAACTTCGAGGATTTCAGGCGGATGGTCAGGGCTTTACACTGCCCGACGAGATGGCTAATTATAGATTGCCTGAAGGACGGAGAAAAAAGCACGAAAGAGATTTTAGAGTGCCTGCTTGAGAAAGACGAAGCCATAACGTCTTCGGGATTATACTACCACCTGTCTGAACTCAAAAATGCCGGAATAGTGGAGGTTGCTGGCTATATCGAGCAGAAAGGCGCACCGCAAAAAGTGTGGAAACTCAAAACGAGAAAAATTGTAATTGATTTGGTGAAAGGTGATTAAATGTCCGTTACTGCAATTCTCATCAATGGTATAGCCATCGTTGCTCTTTCGATAGCGTTTATCAAAGATAAGGAAAAGACAATACAATCTCTCAAAATAGCTGGGAAATCTTTCATCAGAATACTTCCACTGGTCTTAGTAATCATACTTGTCATCGGTTTACTGCTTGGATTTACACCACCTGATCAAATATCAAGATTTGCGGGCGAGCAGTCTGGATTATGGGGTGTGTTGCTTGTGGGTGCAGTTGGTGCGCTAATGCACATCCCTTCCCTATTGGCATTCCCTTTAGCTGCATCCCTCCTAGAGAATGGGGCAGGAGTGGGTGTGGTTGCTGCTTTTATCACCACATTGACTATGGTTGGAATAGCCACGTTACCTCTGGAGATAAGAGAACTCGGGAAGAGTATAGCACTTCTACGAAATAGTATTAGCTTCGTTATCGCAATTATAATTGCGCTCATTATGGGGGCGATTCTATGAGTGAGCAAGAAAAGATAAACAAAAACATGAAAGAAAAACAAGGGATAATACGAGATTTGATTATATTAGGGGTAATTTCAATTGTTACGTTAACTCTTCTTTACATCTTTCCAGATAAAAAAGAGCCAGTACTCAGTACATCATGGAATTTTTTCATTGAGATGATGTTGATACTTCCTGCAGTGATGGTGATGTTAGGTCTTTTTGCAGTATGGGTGCCAAAAGATATTGTTGTGAGGTATCTTGGAAAAACATCCGGTGTAAAGGGTATTTTCCTTGCCATAATCCTTGGCACATTACCTACCGGCCCACTATATATTGCCTTTCCAATTGCTTCTGCGTTACTCAAAAAAGGCGCTAAAATATCCAACATCGTCGTCTTCTTATCTGCTTGGGCATGCATAAAGGTTCCGCAGGAAATGGTGGAGCTTCAGTTTCTTGGAGTGCGGTTCATGCTGTCACGACTGTCCTTGACCATAATTTTCGTTGTAATTATGGGTATATTTATTGAAAAAGTACTTGGATGGAAGGAGGTGACTGAAAATGGTTGTTGAAGCTATACCAAAAATGACTGGGATGATCTATGCGATAATCGGATTTTTCATTTTAGTCGTCCTGTTCTATAAAAATAGGTTCACCAGGAAAATTGGATATCTTTTTGTTGTTACCTCAACCATCGTCGGATTCCTCGTTTTTGCACCTATGTTCCCAAACCAGTTCCAACTGCTCATTCTCGGTAAGGCGTGGGAGAATCAGGTTGCAATCGTGGGTTTTTTGCTGTTTATCGTTCTGACATTTGTGTTCGGCAGGATTTTTTGCGGTTATCTTTGCCCCATCGGAGCGATACAGGAATTAGTTTACAGTGCACCTGTAAAGAAGCTGAGAATTACAAGCAAAACTCTACCGGTTCATTTACTCTTTTTTATCGTGTTCCTCTTTTTTGGTCTTGTTTTTTCAGTGGGAATTCTTACATATCTCGGATTTCGTGATTTCTTTTACCTAAATATTACGTCACCTTTTTTCTACGTCTTTTTGGTGCTGTTGGTGATATCTGCTGTCATTTATAGACCATTTTGTCGATTTTTCTGTCCATACGGTGTGCTGCTATCTCTGGCTTCCGCCAGAAGTCTGTTCAAACTGCGGCGAAATGATAGTTGCATAAACTGTAAAAAATGCGAGAGAGCCTGTCCTACAAACGAGGCAGACGGCGATGCGAAACTTGAATGTTATCTGTGCAATAGGTGTGTAGATGCTTGCCCTGTTAATGCGATTGAATACAGTAGGAATAATTTTTAAGCAAAGAAGTGGAGGTGTGAAGAATGCGATTTAAGCGTCTATTGTTGCGCTTAACATTTGCCATCACAAGCATCACTTCTATTCATTGCTTAATTGGATGGAAGGAAGTGAATAAAATGGTTATTGAAGCTATACCAAAATTATCTTTTCCTCTGGTGGGAGAATGATGGCAATAGAGGCTGAAGATCTAAAGAAGAGGTTTGGCGATGTTGAAGCTCTGAAAGGTGTATCGTTTAAGGTGAAAAGAGGGGAGATTTTCGGTTTTCTCGGTCCAAACGGAGCCGGTAAAACCACTACTGTTAGGATTCTGACAGGCATAATAAAGCCAGACTTTGGAAAAGCGAGAGTGAACGGCTACGATGTTGTTGAGGAGACTCTGAAGGCCAAGGAGTCAATCGGAGTTCTGCCAGAAGTGTCAAACGCATATCCTGATTTAACAGCCTGGCAGAACATAATGCTCATCGCAAGCCTTTACGGGATGCGTAAAAGAGATGCAGAGGCGAGAGCTAACGAATTGCTCAAAGAGTTTGGAATTTATGAGCGGAAAGATGCAAAGGTTAGAGGATTCTCTAAAGGCATGAAACAGAGACTGATGCTCTGCATGGCTCTGATAAGTGATCCGGAAATTTTGTTCTTGGATGAGCCTACAAGCGGCTTAGATGTCCAGAGTGCGAGGATGATAAGAGAAAAGATTTTGGAGATAGCAAATGAAAGAAAAACGGTCTTTCTTACTTCTCACAACATGGATGAGGTAAATATGATGTGCGACAGGATTGCGATAATAAACAGGGGCAAAATCGTTACGATAGACACTCCTGAGAGACTGAAGAGCAGAGTTGGCGGAAGTGTTGCGATTGAAGTGAGTTTTGGAGGTAAGGTGGAGCTGAACATAGAGAATGCGGAGAAAGTAGGAGACAAATACGTGATATACACAACCGACCCATACAAAACGATCTGCGAGGTAGTTGACTTTGCGAGAAAGAGCAGTGCAGAGATAGTCTCAATCAACACTCGAACCCCAACGCTTGAGGATGCCTTTTTAAAGCTCTTGGAGGCAGAAGGATGAAATGCCTGGCAATTGCGAAGAAGGATATAATGATGTATTATTTGAAAGGGCCAGTTGTAATTTTTGGCATTCTGCTACCTTTATTCCTATTTTTAGCCTTCTGGATTGGCAGAGATCTTCCCTTGAATTTTTTGATGGCAGGGTTGATTTCAATGACCGTCTTCTTCGCCTCAACTTCCGTCTCACCGGTTATAGCTCCGTGGGAAGGACAGATGAGAACGCTTGAAAGGCTGCTCGCATGCCCCGTCTCAACATCAACAATCATTTTTGGAGACATTATCGCCTCGTTGTCCTTTGGAATTTGCATGTCCTTCATCCCATTGCTCTTGGCATTTTGCCTCGGATTTACTCCAAATCCTGTCATAATTCCTGCAATACTTCTGGCTACCTTTTGCTTCTCCTGCCTGGGATTGCTGTTTTCAGCCTATCCGACAAACCTGCCCTCGACGGTCATGATGATCTCATCGCTTGTTCGCTTTCCGCTGATATTCGTAAGCGGGATTTTCATCCCTGTTCAGGAGCTTCCAGCCTGGGGAAAGGTTGTTTCAATGATCTCTCCTCTCACGTATTTCACGGATATAGCAAGGGATTCGTTCGGAATGAGCCCTTTTCTACCGATTTACCTCGATTTCATCATTTTAGCTGGGTTCTCGATTGGGTTTTTAGTATTAGCAATTAAGCTTCATGAGCACGCTTTGTTGAGAAGATTGTGATGTTTGGTTGGAATTATCTTTGCCATTAAAGGAGTACGCTGCATCCTTTGCCGATTTTTTAATTCGAGAAGTCTCAGAGATATTAGAAGTTTTTACTTCTCCTATCCACTCATCTCAAACGTTTGTAATGCTTAGCTTTTCTCAAAGCCTCTTCCTTGAACTTTTTCTTTTCGAAATGGAGGTCGAGGCAGTGCTGGGGAGTTAATTCCAACTTTTCCCTGACGTCTCTCACGATTCTCTTCTTTTCCTCCTTCTCTACAGCATCTGTCAGTACCAGCAGATCAACATCGTTAGCTCTCTCAGCCTCTCCTCTCGCTAAGCTTCCAACGAGGTAAACTTCACTGTCGTCGTATCTTCTTCCAATCTCACTCAACACCTTCGGAATCCACTTTTCCCATTCCCTAAGATTCTTCTCTCTTTCTACCAGTCTTCTGTCAACGTATCTGCCGATTTCTCTTCCTGTAAACCACCTGTAGGTAAACTCGAAGAGGAATGAGGCCAGTATGAGGGAGAGCATAACCAGCAAGGAGAAGGAATTCTCCTCTGCCATTTTAAGTGCAAGGATTATGAAGGCTGCAAATGCCATCACTGCCCCAACGAAGCACACGAAAGGATTGGCCTTAACTTTATCCCTGAGTTTGACTGCAGCAAGGTTCACAGCAGCAAATATAAGCAGGAATCCGCCGCTTCCAGCAGTGGCTATTGTTTCGAGGTTCGCTGTGGAAGATACAATCATGGAAAGAACTGAGATTACTATTAATCCTTCGTAAGCCTGCTTCCACAGTCTTTTCCCCACAAACTCAGGAAGCTCTCCAAATTTTGCAACCATGTAGCTTGCCCTTGCAGTGCCGTAAAGAGTTGCATTGATTGCTGAGCTTGTTGAGGCGAGCGCGGCAAAGGTGACGAACCAGAAACCGAGTTGGCCGAGGGATGGTTCTGCTGCGATGGCCAAAGCATAGTCTCTAGCCTCCACGACCTTCTCATAGGGCAATGTTCCGACAGTTATTACGGCTATTAAAACATAAACGGTGATGACAACAGCCACTGATGTGTAGAAAGCCTTCTCAAGAACCTTCGGATGCTCAACGTCGCCACCAGCGTTGGCAATCAGCTCAAATCCCTCATACGCAAGAAATATAACCATCCCTCCAGCAATGATGCTTGCAGCATCTGCCCAGTTCGAGGGCATGAGCTTCTCTGAGTTTACAAAGACGATTCCCGCTGCCGCAACGATGATCAAGACTGCAAGCTTGAATGCAACAAGCAAATCTTCAGTTCTCCCGCTTACAACAGCTCCGAGGGCGTTTAAAACTGTAAAGAGGATGATAACGAAAGCGATAAAGAAGTCCTTCAAAAATGGGGCTCCAATGCTGTTTGCAGCGTAGCTTCCGAAGGCGTAGGCGTAGAGAGCAATCATGACAACATAGCTAACCAGAAGGAGGACGTTCAGACCTCCAGAAAACAAACCTGTTCCATAAGCCTTAACTATGAACTCTATAGTCCCACCCTCGCTTGGAAACCTGAGACTCAGCTTTGCATAGGAGTATGCTGTAATTAACGCTACCAACCCAGCAATGAGAAACGCAATTGGAGCTGAACCCTTCGCAATCTGCACGCTCAAGCCGAGAACGGCAAATATACCACCACCAATCATTCCTCCTATGCCGATACTAACAGCTTCCCAGAAACCGATTTTCTCTCGCACCGAGATAAGCTTGAAAAAACAAAATAAAAAAGTTACAGTATTTAGCGGTATCCCAATAACATCCTCACCATTTGAAGTCAGAACATGTTATCATATGGACTTATCCAGCAATTTTAGGCTCATAACAGCATAAAAAGTATTTTCAAGGCTTGAAATTCCGAGATAAGGGCTCCTTCTGAATCCGCCATCAGAGTTCTGGAGTGGTAGCAAGTATCTTCTCGTTTCCTGATCTGGTTCGATCTGTCCCGCAATGTCCAGAATCGAGAGTGTGTAGTACGTTTCCTCAAGGTAAGGCGGATAGCTGCTAGGACTTTTAACATAACCGCCTTCACGATACCGAAATCTTTTAACAAATCTGATGAGTCTCCTGTCTTTCACTCCCAAAACTGAAACGCAGTAGAAAGTCTCCTTCAAAGTTGCATCTTTTGTGCCATACTCACCATCTTTCCTGAAGTTCTCAACAAAACCTCTCACTTTCTCAGGAATCCTAACTCCACCGATTTTCAGAGATGTTGCTATGCAGTAGATTTCTCTTAGAATGTTGGGCGATTCGAATGAGTATGTTGCAGTAACCCCCCTCTCCCCGCTTAGTGTGCTGTCAGCATTCTATTAGCCTCTCCTTCCTGAGGATTTCTATTTCCAGAGCTTTAAGAATCTGGACAGCATAAAAGGTCTCTGCAAGGGATGAAGGCAAAGGATTGCAGATTGCAAAACCCCCATCTTCGTTCTGCCTCGCCAGGATGTATTTTTTTTAAAATTCTCAATATCGAGTTCCATGCTTATCACCACTTATTGGGTTAGAGTAAACATTACACTGCTCAGCACAAATCTGAATTTTTAAACTTTTGTTGTTTAATTTTTAAATCATATTTAAACCAAAGTCTTAATGTAATAAGGTTTAACCCAGATATGGATGCTTACACACTAATACTAGCGGGAATCAATGCCTTAAAAGAATACATAGTTCTGCACGTGCTGACCTGTCTGGTTCCGGCTTTACTCATTGCGGGAGCACTGATGTCGATGATAAACAAAGCTGTTTTTAATAAACTACCTCGGAGCGGCAACATCCAAGGTGAAATCGTTTCCCTTGGCGTTAATTTCATTTCCTTGCGGATGTTCATACAGTTATTCCCATAGCTTTCGGCATTTTCAAAAGAACAAGCACAGTTCTTATGATGGTACTCTGAGTGGCTCCAGCGACGAACATTCTGGCATTAGCCTACCTTTGTTTCGGCAAGGTAAAGTATTTGCAATTCTTCCCGGGAAGTTCGGAGCCAAAATTAAGGTTCCGAAGAGGTATATTTGGTGGAGGGCTAATGTAATCGTTGTCAGAGATTAGGGGAGTTCTGTCTCAGAACCTTTGAGTTCGAAAATTTTAAATAAAGAAGATTTAGGAACTAAACTTGAGGTGTATAGTCCCGAAATTTTTGACCTTATAAACCCTACCTCTCATCCCCCAACACCTCATCAAAAAGCTTGAATGCAACACCTAACCTTGCCTCTACCGGCAACCTGCTCCAGAAGGCATCTTCTGGTGTTTGGAGATAGTGTTTGGTGTCAAGGCTTTCGTGGAATCTGACGTTGTTGTACCAGTAAACGA
>NZ_JACDNT010000012.1 GCF_017656475.1 Archaeoglobus sp. | reverse complement strand
TAAAATTCGACGCCGTGCTGAAAGTTATGAGAGGGATTAGAACTCGAAATAAGAGGGCCCGGACCGTGCATAAAGTCATGAGTTGGGTGCACGGCTTAAATTTTTCGGGGACAAACTTCTAAGGTACTTATACTCGTTAGAACAAAAGTAAAACATGAGTGCTAACAAATTAAAAGTAAAGTTGAAACGGACCGGAAACAGTCTAAGCGTAACTATACCGAGCGCGGTTTTGAAGCTCTTAGGATGGAGTGAAGGAGACTATTTGGAGATAGATGTGGACACGAGGGCAGGATTAATCATCATCAAAGAATAGGGGACAAAGTTACATATTTTATATACTCCTTTTATCACATTATTTATTGAAACGGGGCGGGGATAGCATGCAGCAGCCTGCAAAAACCTCGTTCATCATCATTTTGACATTTAGTGTGGCATTTGCTTTTGGATTTGTCCTTGGCGTGATGGCAGTGGTGGATATGGCCAAAGAGCAGAGCAAAACCATCCGTGAGCTTAATACAGAAATGGAGTGGTTTAAAGAGGCCCAGTTTTTCAGAAAGGCCTACTGGGAGTGCCAAGATCGCCTGTGGATCGAATCCGAGTGCTTGAATGGAACATTGAAGAGCTACATCGAGGAACTCAAAGACTTCAACGATGAATGCCTGGAGGTGAACACACTGCTGCTCTTTTACGCATACAACAATACGGTAAACAAAACTCTGCTCTACCAGCTCGACCCTGACGATCCTGCAGAGGATGAGAAGCTCCTTGAGAAGTGGGGTTTTGAGGTGAGATAATGCCACCGGGTGGGTATTGGAAAGGCGTCTGGAAGTGTGTGAGATGCGGGAAAAAACTTGACAGGCAGGTTAAGATCTGCGATGATTGCGTGAGGGAAATATATGAAATTGAGGTACAGCAGAGCAGCATTAGTCATGTTGCTAAGAAGTATGGGTTGACCAGACAAACCTTGTACAACAGACGAAAGCAGGTTTTTAATATTTGAAAAATTTGATTTTTTGAGATGAACCGCTTTTTCCCTTCCTTGTTCTGCCGATTCCTCTGAATCTTTCTTAATTTAGCCCAGTTATAACTATCTACTTTGTCAATCTTTACAGTTTTGATTTTATATAACCTATTCCAAAAATTACAAAAAATACGGAGGTGGTGTTGGGGTGCTTGAAGTATTTGTCGTGTGCCTGCTTGCGGCCGCGGTGTATGCCGTCAGAAGGGAAGAGTTTAAGAGAGACGAGAGAGCCTTTTCTGCGAACCAGATCGTTGGCTTCATGACAGTAATTGGAGCCATCATTGGTGCCCTGATCCTCCTGAAGTTCGGTACGGGCATCTACTACACTGTGGGTGACACCCTGCCAACGCCAAGCGATCCCAATGCGAGTGAAGTGATGCAGAATGTGGACAACACTGCAAAGACTGTCTTCACAACCGCTCCACTGGCTCCCTACGCCTGGGTGATCGGTATCATAATGACCGCATTGTTCGGAGCGTTCCTGATATTCAGGGATTGACGGGAGGACCAGAAACACCTCTTCCTATTTTTGAGGGTCTTTGAGGGTCGAAAATGCTTGTTGAGCTATTCATACTGCACTACGGAATAGCCATAACACTGCTGATCCTCAGCTGGCTAAGAGTTAGTGAGACGAGTGCAGTATTTGCAGTGATAAGCATGATTCTGTTCCTTCTCTTGGCGAGAAATGCGGGTGTGATTGAGGTTCTGGACTCTTCCGGAACTGTTCAGAGCTTCTCCGACATAACGACCATGTATGTGTCTGTAGCCCTCGCAGTTCTGCAGCTTGTGAGGTTTGTTGTTTGTGCTACTTCCGCTCCCATAAGGGTTGCCAGGGGTGAGGCACATGGATGAGGAGGAGCTGAGGGAAAAGGCCGTTTCGGCAGCGGTTAGAATGTCCGCGATAGATGATAGCGACGAACTTAATCTTAAGTACATCCTTGAGAATGAGGATATCCCACCATGGATAAAGGACGTGTTTGTATTCGCGAAAGTACATCAGCTTACCTACTACGATGACAGGGATATTGAGCGGCTTTTACATCGCTTTGATCAAAGAGTTCTTGCATATCTTGCTACGAGAGGTTGGAGTCCGACGGATTATACATTTGTGGATGACTACAAGGTGGAAATTGCGAGGGACCTCTTCCACGCACTTGTTAAGAGATCGCTGAAAGGCTTCGAGAGAGAAATGGAGACGAGGCAGAGCAGGGAGATCAGCATAATGACTGGTGGCAAGGGAGGAAGTCTCAGGGCAAGGCTCGGAGGCCTGTTCGGAGGGGGATGGTAATGAACGTCCAGGAGTTGATCAACCTCTTCCAGATCAGCATGATGCTCAACGTCTTCCTTGTGTTTTTCATGCTCTTCATTCTAGCGATGGCGAAGCCTGTCCTGCCCTATGTTAAGGGCAAGATAACTCGCAGACCTGTGGTTGCCGTCTGGCACAAGGACGACGAGGTTAGGTTTGAGGTTGCAAGAGAGGAGGATGAGACCTACAACACAAAGCGTTACAGCTGGCTCGTTCAGCCAGGGAGCGTTGGGAAGCTTGGAGGTGTTAGATTCGCTATTGGGCTCCCTGAGGTGGCTTATCTCATACCACCGAGACTGAGCAAAACAGCGTCGCTGCTATCTAAGCTTGGCATAAGGAAGGTTGTGGAGGTAGATGAGGCTGAAAGGAGCCTTAGGGTGCTCAACGCTGATGCTGGCGAACTTGTTAAAATGGCAGAAGACGATGAGAGTATTATACAGACCTTAAGGAGCTTCGTCAATCCGAGGGCGCTTGTTGAGTATGTTGTACAGGGGATTTCTGCAAGAGAGTTTAGAGTTAGGATTGAATCTGCCAAGCTGGACGTGAAGATGGAGAAGTTAAGGCAGATGGATGTGCTCAAGGCTGCGGTTGCCATTGCCATGATACTCGCCGTTCTGTTCACGGGCTACCTCTTAATCTCCCACGGGACTGTTAACAATGCGGTTCAGGCAGTTCAGAATGTGGGCAAGGCGGTTGACACCGTGACTAATCCACCAATTGGGATGAAGTGAGGTGATGGTGTGGACGTCCTGAAGGAAAAGCTCGGAGTTCAAATTTTTCTCAACTTTGATTTCAGGGGCTTCGACCTCGTGGACAAGGTGAGCCAGTTCATCCAGAATGTGGCGGACATGCTCAGCGATGTGATCACTCTCCTGCACGAGTACGGGAAGTACGACGCTTACAGGGACGAGTTGGAGAGGCTTGAAAACACGCTTTACGATGCGATGGAGCACCTGGTTAAAGCCAGCGTTTCTGGTAAAGCTTCGGACCTCAGCAACGCCTGGCTGCTGTCGCATCAGGTGCTCAGGGACCTAAAGAAGATTATGGCAAAGGAGAACCTCGTCAAGGTTGACTACGAGCTGGTGAAGCTGGACGAGTGGGTAGGCTCCTTCGTTAGGTCAAAGCTCGGAGGTGGCAAGGTTGGGGCGCATTAAAACTGAGTACGCCAACCCACTCCTTGCCGACCTGTACGATCACAGTTTAGAGGGTAAAACAGCGGTGGTTGTTGGGCCTATGGGCAGCAGGAAGACGACCTTTATGCTCCTCTCTGCTGCGGCGATGGCAGATAATGACTATGTGATGTTCAGAGACCACCCAGACGATCCACAGTTCAAGAACTACCCCGGTGAGGTGGTGCTGTACCACCACGAGGAGGACGAGCTCAGTGTGGAGAAGGTAACGGAGAGCGGTGTGGAGGATCTCGATGTTAAGACAAAGACCTACTACGACGCCGAAGAGCTTGTCAGATCGCTGAAGAGAGGTAGACTTAACGTCATATGGGAGCCCACCCAGTTCGAACCCTCCGTGGAGTTCATAAGGGGTGTAGAGATAGAGGCAAACAAGAGCTTCGACAAGTACCTGAAGAACATTGCCTGGGATCCAAGCTGGTTCTGGTTCGAGGTCGCATGGGTTTTGCTCCACAGAGACAACATCAAGCCCTACACGCTGATGTGGGACGAGGCTGGAGACATCCTGCAGCACATGCCTCCCGGGCTTAGGTGGCACGTGCAGGGCTGGTTCTGCAAGAGGGTTATGAAGCTTAGAAGTGGGAAGGTGAGCCTCTTCATGGCCGCCCACAACGCCAACGTGTTCCTTGACCATCGCATCAAGCCCCTGGTCATGTACTACATCTACATGGCTGGTGCAGACCCTGTATCAAACAGCACAATAAAGAGCGGGGTTATCAAACGCCTCAAGGTGGGGCAGGCTGCGATTGAGTCGGTCAGGCCAGTCATGCTCAGAGACAAGGCTGTTCTCTTCAGCGTGTTTGAGGTCGGAGAGCTGGACTATGTCGATTACAAGGTCAATCTGAGGCTTAAGAACATAGTAGGACGAGAGAGGATTCCAGAAGAGATGGTTGAGGAGTTTGTATGAGGTGTTGTAATGGCCCTTTCAGCTTCGGGTAATAGAGGAAGATACGGAGTTGAACAAAAAACTGAGTCAAGCTCATCCCAAGCCAAACCAACAAGGGCAGAGATAAAGGAGGCAAGACCTTCTCAACCATCCACACCATCAACTCCACAGGCTAAGCCTACACGGGCTGAAATTCCTGAAGCCAGACCAAGCTCAAGCAGCTCATCTTCGAGTAGATCATCAAGCAGCTCCTCAAGCAGACGCCACAGGAGTCATAAATCAACACCACAGGCTAAGCCAACCAGAGCTGAGATTCCTGAGGCGAGACCTTCTGAACCAGTTGTGAGCAAGGAGGAGCAAGCGAACCAGGAATTCAGACAGCTCATCGCACAGGGCAAGTCTCCAGAAGAGGCTGCAAGCGTAATCGAGCAGAAGTATGGTGGAAAAGTAACCTTGCAGGAATATAGATTTGAACAGGAAGAGCTTGTCAAACCACCGAGAGCAACCGAAGAGGAATGGAAGAGAATTGAGGAATTTCGCAAAGGTAAGATGCCTTTCGGCGCTGAAGATACGATTAAAGAGCTTGAAAAGCATGGAGTTGAACTCTCTCCTTTGGAGGAGCAGGCGATAAGGCTGGAAGAATGGAGCTTTCAGCAGAGAGTGAGGGGTGAGAAGGCCGTTGACAAAACCAAGCCATGGTCCGTTGAGAGAGGAAAGGCCGCAGTCGAGCAGCTGGGTTTGGGTTTGGCCTCAGGGGCTGCAGGGATGGGTCTCGGACTTGCAATCGCCGGGCAGAAGATAATACAAAATCCGATTGAGGGTGGGAAGGAGGTTGCTGAAGGCACCATTGATTGGTTCAAGGGGCTGACACCTCGCATGCGTAAGGCCGTACATGGAAGCCCCTTCATCGCAGGTCAGATTGTAGGAGAGTTCGCCATTGCAGAAGTTGCCGGCAGAGCTACAGCAAAGGGTGCAGGACTGGCAAAGGCAGGAGCGTTGAAGCTTGCAGAGCCTGCCGGTGTCGCATTCAGAAGGGTAGCTGAAAAAAGCAAGATTGCCGTAGAGGTAGGGAAGCTGAAGGTTCAGGACGTGAAGTGGAGGGTTACGGAGCCACTATATCAGAAGGGAATTCTCAGGCCTAAACTGGAGCTTGTCGAGGAGAAACCACTATCACAGGTGTTGCTTGAGGCTGCTAAGACGTACAAGAATATTGAGCTTGGAGTAAGCAATCTCAAGGGAGATATCAGACCTTTATCAAGAAGCGACATAGGGTTGATTGAGGCCAAATTTGCTGATGAGAAGCTGAAAAAACTTACACCCAAACAGCTTGCAGAACTAAAGAAGTTAGCTGAAGATCTCGGTTGGGCTGAGGAGATTAGGCTTGAGAGGCAGGAATGGCTGAAAAATACACAGATTATAGACCTCTCAGAGTCAGGGGAGCTTGCAAAGATTGAAACACAGTATAGAGGTAAGAGGAGCTTCAGGGTTGAAAGCGAGGTTGAGGCTGAGAAGCTACCGGAGAAGCTCTGGGAGAAGTTTGAGAAAGAGGGACTGGAGTTCAAGGAGATAGGCAAGATTGACCTCAGGAGGACAGAGATTAAGAAAATGGGAGAGAAGGGAGATCTCAGCAGAGAGCTAAGGAAGAGGTGGGAGCAGAGAGAGAAGGAGTTCGCCAAGCTGGAGAAAGAGGGCAAGACAAGGATTACAAAGGGCAGGCAGAGTCAGATTCAGATCCTCAAGGAAGAGGTAAAGGAAGAGGTAAAAACGGAGAAGATCAGGCAAAAAGAGAAGCTGAGAGAGGAACTCAAGGACTTGAAGAAGCTCAGGGAGGAAATAAAGCTTGCAAACAAGTTTGATGTAGGGAGCAAGGTTCCTGTTTTCTTCGACACTAAATCGGTTTTCTCGAGTTTGGAGCATGTATCCAAGAGGGTGTTCTTCAAGCAGCTGAATAAGCTCGAGATGGGAATCGGTCAGGGGATCGGACAGGAATTCAAGCTAGACACAGGGGAGCTGGAGAAGGTGGCCGAGGGGCTTAAGATAAAAATTAGCACGATAGGGCAGATCGCAAGACTCGGCGAAGGGCAGAAATTTGCACTGAATGAAGCTCAGAAACTCAGGCAACTCACGAAGCAGGAGCCTAAGGAGCTTATAGAGATTCCAAAAATGGAATTGAGGCCAAAATTCAACATCGGCAGGGAGGAGAAAAAAAGTAGGCGCAGCAAGAAGTCGGGGAGGCACAGAATTAAGGTCAAGAATCCTGTCTTGCGGTTTGAGGATATTCTGGCCGTGGAGGGGAAGAAGTATGTTAGAAAGATTAAGGGTAGGATTGGAGGGAAGAGCAGTAGAGGTAAGAAAAGAAGTGGGAGGACCAGCAAGAAAAAGAAGTGAATCAGGGATTGTCTTCACGCTCATGGTGCTGTTCCTGTTCTTCGTGGCATTCGGAATAATGTTCCTGCTTGTCTATCCTGTCTTCACCCAAGTTGGGACAGTGAGCGAGCAGATGGGCACACCGCAGGAGGCGATTGATGCTGTGGACAGGGGCTTTAACTTTATTCCAATGGCGCTTGTGCTTGGTGTGTCATTTGCGGGGTTTATAGCGGCTCTGGCATATGAGGTCTGGTGGAAAGGTTAGGGTAGTACTGATCTCGCTGCTTTTGCTGCTCATCGCAACAGCAACGGTGCAGGCAGCCATCCCCACGCCCCCTCTCGCTGACGATCCTTCGTTAGTGCTCAGGTTCAGCTTTGAGGATGGAAATGAGGGTGGAGGCTATTTGCACTTCAGCTGGGAGAGTGATATGGAGGGCTGGAGTGCATCAACGTACTACGGCACAACACCAGAGCGGTCAACGGATTGGGCCTCCGACGGGTCGTACTCAATTAAAATAACAGGTCACTACGACACAGGCACGAACTATGACAGATGGGGCAAGATCTCAAGGAGCATAAACCGCTACGTCGACAAAATGACATTAGACATTAAAATAACATCGTGCAGCAGCGCTCACCCCGCACGGGTGAAGATAAACGGCAATGTGGTGTGGTCGAGCTCAGAGGTGGGGGAGCACTCAGTTGAGATAACGGTCAATGATAGTGTGGACACAGTTGAAATCGGAACATGGACACTGTACGAGGATGATGATTACAGCTGTACGTTTTATGTGGATAATGTCAAGTTCGTGGATGTGGTTGAAGACGACAGCGGAAACGGCAACGACGGCACTATTTACGGTGCAACGAGCGTGGAGGGCAGGTATGGCTATGGGTTGAGCTTTGATGGGGAAGACGATTATGTCAATGCAGCAGTAAATCTCACTGCAATCGACTACGAGAATAAGAGCCTAACAATCGCCGGATGGGTTTATATTGAAGATACAACGCAATGGGCTGGTTTATTCGGAATTCCGTACGTTTGGGAATGGAGTTTCGGCGTATCTCAGGCAGGAGACGATTTATATATCGCGGTTAGGTCGCCAGTTTCCACGATACGGATTCCGGGAGTTTTCACCAAACCGGGCTGGTATTTTATCGTTGGTGTTTGGCACGAAGATACGAAAACGGTCGATGCTTATGTAAATGGCGAGCTTGTAACAACATGGAAACCGGACGGTGAACCGACAATTAAGAGAGAAGCGTTCGTTATTGGGCGCTGGGGCGACAGAAACGATGGATCAAGGCATTTAAAAGGAATAGTTGATGAGGTTCGCTTTTATACAAGAGATTTAACCGCTACTGAACAAAAGTCTATGTACGAAGCACTCCGCGTGAAATTCTACGACGAAAGCGGCGAGAAAATCGCCGCCAACGCTACGGTTTTCAATGCCAACTACTCGATTGATTTAACCACGGACGAGGTGACGAAGGAGGCGGTACTGTTCAATGCTGATTTGCCCGCGCCTGGAAACTACTGGGTAAAAACAGACGGTAGCGTATACAGACAGATTCTCGTGAGTCTGGGTAACGGTCTGGTTGAGAGAAGCATGTGGCTTCCAAGCGAAAATGTGGTTCAGGTTGTGTTTAGCCTCGTTGACTACACCGGACAGTTCGGCAACGCCATCCTGGTGCTGAAGAAGCTCATGGGCAGCAACCTCGAGACGATTCACGAGGATGAGTTTGATGCTTTTGGAGATGTGAGCACGTACCTCACTGCGGGCCAGAGGTATCAGATATGCGTGAGAAACGATCAGGAGGAGAGGATCATAGGCTGGTTTGTACCATCAATGAGTGAGACAAAGATCCTAGAGATAAGGAACCCAACGATTGAGCAACCTATGTGGGTTGACGTGAACTGGGCCTTCTCCTTCAACAGGTCTGTTGGGGCAGACAACACCACTACGGACTCAGTGGGGTTGATCTACACCGATAAGCTTGGACAGACCACGCTTGTCAGGTTCTGGGTTTACGACATGAAGGGCAATCAGCTCTACTACTCTGAGTCCACTGAGAGCAACGCATCATTCGTTTACGCCACAACAGACGTAAAAGAGGCCTATAAGGCAGTTTTTGAGGCCGAACACGCAAAGTACGGGACCATCAGCGACTTCAAGGTGTTCCGTCCCGGGGCTGCACTGTCAACCCAGCTGTTTGACCAGATAGTGACATCCTTCATGCCCGTCATTGCCTCCAAGAACCTCGACCTTGCATACAACCTCATGAGCTGCTTTGTGTTGCTGGCGGTTGGAGGGCTTTTCAGCTACAAGAACAGGACCGTTGGGGTTGCCGTTTTTGCAGGGATGGCCATGCTGCTCTACTGGTTCGGACTGCTGAGGATCCCCTCAATTATCGTCGCCACAATAGTGGTCTACGCGGCCCTGGTGAGGATTGGAGGTGGTGGAAGGTGAGAGCTTATTACATCGCCTCTTTCTTCCTAATATTCAACATAATGCTGACTCTCGTGAGTTCGTTTGGATTTGGTAGTATTACGGGCGACGAGAAAGTCATGGGCCTGCTGCAAAACGAGAGCAGTGTCCAGGCCGATTACAGTCCATCTTTATTCCCATTCGGCGATTGGATCTCGGCCTTGACGAAGTTTACCACCGTGTTTGGGTACGTGTTTGTCAATGGGGTTCTGGTGATGAACACGCTGAACATCATAGGCGTTCCCACACCGATAAAGGAGATCTTCACCGCAATCTGCTACATCAGCTACATTGCCGCCATATTGGCTTTCCTGGGTAGGAATCCCGAGGGGTGATAACATGCCCTGGCAGCCCTTGCTCAATCTCACTAAAGCCCAGGATGCTCTCCAGCAGGGGGATCTGATAGCGGCATCCTACTACGTGTGGAACACCATCTTCCAGGGCTTCTTCCTCCTGGTGCTGTTCGTCATAATCGAGTTTTTGCTGTACATAAAGACGGAGGGAGAGGAATTGCCGATGGTCTTCGCCCTTGTGTTTGCCTCCGCCTGCTATGTGCTGCTGCCCTGGGACGTAAGCAGGGTTGTGATAGTGTTTGCAGCTCTGGTGCTGACGTTCGGCTTCATGAAGGTGATAGTGGGGCGTCCGCAATGATGAGGGTGGAGCTGCCGCCGTTCAGCTTCAAGGTTCACCCTGAATTTTTTGGGTTATTCTTTGCCATGTGTGAGGAGTTGTTAAGGTCTTACGGGGGTGATGGTTTTGGGAAGGAGAAAAAACGTGTATTTGGGCAAGAGGGTGAAGGACAGGGGGAAGAAGGGGCTTGATGAGGTCGTTGAGGTTGAGGACATAGTTGAGGCTATTCTTTCCGACCGCAAGAGTGGGAGGATCAGCAGGAGAAGGGCTGCGAGCAGGATGAACCTGATGAAACTCGTGGTCATGAGGGACAGGGACTTCAAGGGGAAGAAGAGGGAGAGGGCAATTAAGGTCGTAGATGAGGGAATCAAGAAGTTGAAGAAGATGTAGGGACAATCACAAATTCTATTTTTTGGACAGGTCAGATTGCGTCTGAGGGGGTGCTGGTGCATGGCTGAGAGTGAGTTCGAGGTCATCCTCCAGGCGTGTGAGATGGTTCTCGGTGGGTCGGGTCATCACCAGGAGAAGAGGGGGAGACGTCCCTACCCACGCACCCTGCTCGTGGCCGTGGTGTACTTGACCCTCAAGGAAGGGTGGAGCCTGAGGCAGGCGGAGAGGTGGTGCCAGGAGAACCTCGAACTGCTGAGGCAGCATGGCTGGACCTACAGGAACCCGCCCAGAAAATCGACGCTCCACAACGTGATGAGGGAGCTGGACATTGCGACGCTGCAGAGGATCTCGGCCGTGGTGAGGCACCTCAAGGGGGAGGTTCACATCCCTGCTCTTGGGTAGTTTGACTGAAGTAAAACAAATTTCTACGTGTAAAGGATTTTTCACTTGCATCCGGGGGTTCAAAGCTTTATACCCGCGTGGGTAGAGATATTCATGAGCCGGGAGGAGCGGATTGAGAAGATGTATAGGGAGAAGCAGGAACGGATAGCCCGGCACACGGCACTGAAGCTGGCTGTCGAGGTGGTCACGGTCTCGGAACAGTCGAGGCTCAGCAGCCCGGACAAAAACGCTGGCAAGGTTGTGGAGGTGGCTGAGAGGTTCTACGATTGGTTGAGGGGTGAGAGGGATGGTTGAGGAGCTCGAGAGGGAGGACTACAGGCTGAAGGTGATCCTGAGGATGAAAGGCCAGCAAGAGAAGGTCGACGTAGATGCGAAGCTGGTCCCCGTGAGGGAGGCCGTCGGGCGGCTGTACGGGCTGTTCTACATGGACTTCAGGAGCTGCAGGATAGAGATGGGGCAGGACCTGCTGGACGATCTGTTCGAGGAGATAATCTGGTTCGTCACGCCGGAGAGGGTGAAGAAGGCCGTTGCGGAGTGGTACGAGAAGACGTTCTGAGATCGTGTTGTTGAAAAAGCAAATTTAAAAAGAGAAAAATATTTATCCTTGGGGATTCCTTGGGGTAACGGTGAGAACATGTATAGAAGAAAGGTCCAGTACCACAAGGGTACTTTTTACATTGCCCTTCCTAAGGAAGTCGCTGAGACCTGGGACTTAAAAAAAGGAGATGAAGTACTCATGGAATACTCTAAAGGCAAGTTAATAGTGGAGAAAGACCCATTCAAACCTGCTTCCGAGCTTCTTGGAAAGAGGAGTGGAGTTGGTAAAGTATACACCATCGGCTACGAGGGTAAGACGGTTGACGAGTTTATAGACGAGCTCCTCGAGCACAATATCGTGAGGCTGATAGACGTTAGGGAACTACCTCTCAGTAGAAAAAATGGGTTCTCAAAGAGGGCACTGGAAAAAGAGCTTAGACTGGCGGGTATAGAGTACATATCCCTAACATCCCTCGGAGCTCCCAAGGAGTTGCGGCACGATTTGCGATCCAAGTTAATGAGTTTCTCCGAGTTTGCGAGATTGTACCGAAAATATTTGGAGGAGCGTACGGAAGAGCTAAAGAGGTTAGAGTCTTACGTCTCCACGAAAACCAGCGCTCTCATGTGTTTTGAGGCTGATTGGCGCGAGTGTCACAGATCGATAATTGCCGAGTTTCTTGAGAGAGACGGTTTTGAGGTGATACACCTTTGAAAACCGAAAGATTGCTGGTTTTGGCCAAAACGTACCCTGTCGTAAGTAAGAAGTACGAACATCTTGTTTGTATTGCCGGTCTCACCGAGGATAACGAGTGGAGAAGGATATACCCCGTTCCATGGCAGCTATTCTGGAGAGGAAGTCAGCAAAAATTCAAGAAGAAAACATGGATCGAGTACAAACTGGAGGATGATAAACCCTCAGACAGGAGGCCTGAAAGTAGAAAAATAGACTGGAACTCGATAAAAGTTCTCGAGGAGGAAGATTATAGGGAGATTAAGAGACGCCTGGACGAGAAGCTCGTGAACCTCGACGAAACCCAAGAAAAACCCGATAGTGAGGTTTCACTTTGCGTGGTTAAACCGATAATAAAGGATTTCTTCTGGGAAGAGAGTGAATACGGCGCAAAACTCGTAAAAATGTCTAAGCAAATAACTCTTACTGATGGTAAGAGTGCGGTGAAAATAGATCCCATTGACAAGAAATTTAGGTATGTTTTTCATTGCTGTCAGGACTGTCACATAGAGCACAGAATTATGTGCGAGGACTGGGAACTAGGAATGTTGTATTTAAACACCTTGAAAAGGCACGGTCCAGAAGTAGCCTCCTTTAAAGTCAGGGAGAGGTTTTACGAGGATTTACCGAAGAAGAAGCACCTATACTTCGTTCTGGGAACTCACAATCTCTACAATACTTGGCTGATAATTTCAGTCGTCTACCCAAGGAAGTCAGACATTGAAAAGCTCATACAACCGAGTATCGAAGAATTTCTTGCTTAATTTTTCTTTTCTTTACCAGCTCCTATCCCCTCAACCCTTCTCGATAAAATCCTTCCCCCTGGGTGGGGCCTTCCGCATCTCCTCCTCGTAGATCTGCTCCAGCTCTTCCAGCTTTTGGAGGATTTTGAGGCCGAATGGTGTTAATTTATAAATTGGAGCTTTTAGTTCTCTATTGTATTCTACATAAACCAAGAATAACTTTTTCTCAAACTCCTCTAAACGACGCCATACCGTCGATTTATCAAGATCAACTTCTCTAACAAGATCCGTCAATCGTTTGCCATCATCTTTTAGTGCTCTGAGGATTTTAATTGCACCTGATTTTGCTAAACCTTTTACCAATTCTTCAACCATACTTCATCTTTGAAACCAATAATAAAGATTTGATTGTCAAAATTGAATAAAAGTTGCAGAATCACAACCCTTAAATAGGTGTAATTACTGAATAAAGGTTGCAATGGTGCGTAAAGGTTTCGATCGAGTTTGGTCTGACGTACCTGCACAATGGAAGGATCTCATAGAACAGTTAATAGAGAATGAATCGCCAATACTGGGGGCAAAGTCGATCAGTGAGTACATTAGGGCCTTGATTCGTGAAGATCTTACCAATAGGGGACTTTTGAAAGCACATGACAGCAGCTGACGCCTCAACCACCCACCAAGGACCATCATTCGACGACTTAATAGATGCTATCAGGGACATCGAGGAGTGTGCGGAGCTGGACCAGATGGTCGAGCTCGTGAGGGCGCGGGGGATAAGGTTCCCCAAGGCCCTCGTGGATGCCCTGAGGTACTACCTGGGGCGCGGGCTCGAAGACTGCGAACCTTCACAGATAGCGGAGATTCTGGAACTGAACAGGGAGATCTTCGAGCCTGTGTGGCGTTCTGGAAGGTTCTTACCTCCCTTTTCTTTTGATTTCGAAGATGTTTCCTCAAAGATGCAGATGCTGTTTTTGCAGATGCTCTCCGCCGCCGGGATCCAGAGACCCGGGGACTACATCCACCTCTCGCCGGGCAAGAAGGGGGACGGCTTCACTGACACCCTGGTGCTCTTCATCCCCATCACCAAGTACGAGGTCCACATGGTTGCATTGACGGTGAGAAGGAGGAGGTGGTACATACCGCCCTCGAAGGCGCAGGAGAACCTCAACCAGCTCGTGAGGCAGGTTAAGGGTGTGAGGGGCAGGGCGGGGCAGCACAAGAAGAGGGCCGCTAACGAGACCTACGTGCTTATAGGCCGCTACACGAGGGGTGTGAGGGGTGCGTTCAGGCGGAAGGGCTACAGCAGGAGCAAGAGGGCTGCCTTGGTTTTCGACGACAGGAAGAGGTACTGGTTCATCCTGCTCTTGAGGTTTTTGAGGAACCTGTTTTCGAAGCGTCTGAACAGGCAGGAGATGAGTTTGAGAGACAGGGAAGCTTTCGGCATCGTTGCCGAGAGGATGAGGATGCTCAGGTCCCACCTCTCCGTTCTTGACCGCGTTCTCTACGAGGAGAGAGCTTTGGCCTAGCTTGCTCTATCGTCTATTTTCATAAGATTAAGATAATATTATCAACTTATCATAAATTTAATGTGAATGGAACTAAAACCATTACGATTCAAGGCAAAAAATAAATTTTGGCTATTCCAAATTTTATGTGAACCCTATTCTTAATAGGTTTCTTTTAAGTAGATATTCTATTAAAGGAGGGAAAATCCCATTACAGTCTTTCTTTCGGGATTTTCTATACCGCCAAGCTATTACCCCCACCACCTTGCTGACCGCATTCTGGGGGTTCCATTACCCTGCTGACCGATCTTTATGTTGGTAAAAAACCAAAAAAGCTATATATATGTTGGTGTATTAACCAACAATGGAAAGGGAGATAAAGGTCAAGGGGCGAACAGTGCTTTACAGAATTGTTCCCCAAAAAGGTTGGGCCGTGGTGGTGAAGGAGGACAACGTCCTGATCGACAACTATCACCACGGGTATCCCCACATCCACCCAGAGAGGGAGCCGATAAAGACCGATGACGTTTACGAGGTTGTTGAGATCGTGGTAAGGCACATCGAGAGGTATGGGAAAGTAAAGCTGGACAAGCTGAGGGAGGAGCTATGCGGATAAGGTTCGTGAGGAAGGTCAGGGCGGAGGAGCTCGTTAAGGAGTTTGAGAGGAAGTACGGTAGTCTGGAGAGGCTTGAGAGGTATCTGAAGGATCATCCCGATGACTACGTGGCGCTGATGGACTACGAGGACTGGAAGCACCTCCTCGCCAACCCCGATGTGGAGGTGGAGGAGGGGGAGATAGTTGTAACGGACGTTTCATTCCTCACTCCGCAGAAGCTGCAGATCCTTGAGGCGATAAAGAAGTACAAGCCCAAGTCGATAAGGGAGCTGGCGGAGAAGGTCGGAAGGGACGTCAAGAACGTTTATCTGGATGTGAAGGATCTCGAGAGGGTTGGATTGATAGAGCTGCACAACAGTGGGAGGGCGAAGAGGGTGGAGTTGAAGTACAACGAGGTGGTGATAGCTATTTGAGCCGCGAGATTGATGTGGCTGGGAAGTCAGCGCCCCAGCTATTACCTCCGACACTTTGTTGACCGTATTCCGGGGGTTCCATTACCCTGCTGACCGATACATCAAATGAGGAATCCGATAAGAATACCTACAACTACTCCGACCACCAAAGATATACCTGCAATGATGGGGATATTCTTTGTTTTTTCTTCCACAGGATGGTTGTCTGGGATTTTAGTATTGCTAAATGCCAATTCAAGCAGAGTCTCTTCTGTAAATATCTGGTGGTCGGAATTCAGCTCTTTTTCAAGGTGTTTACCAAACCACCATAGTTTTGCCAACCCCTCTTTGGACCAAAACCATCTTGTCAGGTAAAGAAACAAATTATAGTAGCTCTTAACAATGTCTTTGATATCCTCCGCTGAAAGCTCCTCTACCCTCTTCTGACCATATTTTCTAAATACCTCTTCCCTCCACATCTCGAACATATCGATAATCCTGTAAGACCTGTCTCTTCGTCTGAATGTGACAGTATCGACCCTGTATGTGGTCGAGGATGGCCCAAAGGTCAAGGTGCTGGAAATCTCGTTTATGAAGGGATTTATTGATTTTGTAATCAGATCAAAGACGGTTTCATAAGGCATACTATCTCCTCGCCGACTTTTGGTAAAATATTTTATCGAAGTATTTTAATTTTTAGTTTCAATTTTGAATAGTGGTTGCAAAACCGCAACCATTAAATAAGATGAGTTGCAAAAACAAATAATGTTAGTAAAACTGAAACCAATAGGGAGGTTTGAAACCATGACCCCAAAACTGGAACGGAATGAGGAACTGACCCTGAACCTCGGCCGCACCTGGAACGGCCTCGAACTGCTTCGCATCCGCCGCTACAAACGCAAGCAGGGCTGCAGGGTGGACTTTCTGGAGCGCCGCTGGAATGGCGGCTGGAGGACAATCTGGACCTGGCACCGCCTGACAGCCGAGGACGTCCTGAGGCACCTGGAGCACGAGGCGGGTCTTCTCCTAAGTGAGGACAACATCAGGCGGCTTGAGAGCTTTTTTGGAGGTGTGGTGTGATGGAGGAGGTTGTTGTGTCTGGTTTAAGCGAACAAAAGAGGCCAGAGCCAAAGATCTGCCCGCTCAGAGCCCTCGCCTACACAATAGCCGGCGTTCCAGCCAAGGTGCAAGAACCCGTCTGCATCGGACCAAGATGTGCCTGGTACATCCCTGTGGGAGGGCTTGGGCGATTGTGTGGTAAAGAGGTTTGTTTGGCCATGAGGTGATGCCTGATGCCTGCTGTTGAATGCAACAATGTAGATTGCCGCTACAATGACAGAGGTTTCTGTGAAGCAGAGATTATTGAGATTAGGGCACGGAGATGCGTGACTCCTGAAGTCGATGAGGAGCTTTTAGAGGAGGAGGCTGATGCGTGATGACGACGATGGTTGGCACCGTGGATGAGTTTATTGATCTACTGCAGAAGATGAAAAAGGACGGCTACAAGTACGTGGTGATATCAGAAGATTTAGAAGGGCAGTTATCAGCTCCATCTAAACGCAAAAAATACTTCCGAATCGGTTTTGCCTTCTCAGAGAAAGTTTTCAGCAATAACAGAGATCTCAGACTATTCCTTAGCAACCCAACTTACGCATTCGTCGTTTTCAAGGATGTGGAGTTTATCGCTGGCGATTTCAGAAAGTTTGAGGAGGCTGATGCCTGATGTTTGCCTTTTCAACTCGAATTTTTGTATGCTACGATTGTGATCCAGAAAATCCGTGCATTCTGATTGTTCCAGAGTTTAATACTGAAAAAAAGCCAATCTGCCCGTTCAATCCGTCGATTAAGAAATGGGTTGAACTCAAGTGGCCACCTGGCTCTTCTGAAGGAGGGCAGAGAGGATGAGGTGGAAGAGGTGGCTGATGCCTGATGCAGGTCCTGGGCTTTAAGGGCAGATTGAGGGCTGGCATCCTCGCCGACGTGGTCAAAGCAGCGAGCGTGATCGCCTGGGAGGTCAGGGCCCACTTCGACGAGGGCCTGCACATCAGGGCGGTGAACCCGGAGAATGTGGCGATGGTCATCATCGACGTCCGGGGTTCGGCCTTCGAAAGCTTCAATGGCAAACTCACCGCAGGTCTGGACCTCGACAGGCTGAAGAACACCATCAGGGCCTTCTCCTCCAGAGACATCATCGACCTCGAGATAGGAGACAGGATCACACTCAGCAACGGCAGGATCTCCTACACCCTCCCTCTGCTGAAGCCGGAGTCCATCAGGAGGGAGCCCAAGGTCCCCAACCTTGAGCTCCCGGCCGTGGTGGAAATAGCCCTGGAGGACTTCAAGAAGGTCGTGGGTCTGGCGGAGAAGATCTCGGACGCGGTGGTGCTGCAGACAGACGGAGAAGCATTCGTGATGGAGGCGCAGGGGGACATGGACTCGATCAGGGCCACCTTCCCCTCCGACAAATTAGTGGACTACAACGGAGGGGAGGCGAGGAGCATGTTCGCCGTCGAGTACCTCAAGGAGTTCTGCAAGGCCGCAAAGCCGAAGGATGTGCTGACGATCCACCTTGGCAACGACTACCCGGCGAGGTTCGTCCTCGACGGAGACGACGTCAGGGTGGAGTACATCCTGGCCCCGAGGATCGAAACGGAGGGCTGATCATGATCCTCTCCCTCACCGCCATAATCCTCGACATCGAAACCACCGGCCTCAACCCCCTGGAGGACGAGATCGTCGCCGTAGGGATGAGAACGCCTAGTGCCCTGGAGGTCCACACGGCAGAGGACAACACGGAGAGGGCCCTGGTTGAGCACATCCTTCTGGAGCTCTCGAGGTGGCCCAACCCGGTGCTGGTGGGCTACAACATCACGGGCTTCGACCTGCCGTTTCTGACGGCGAGGGGCCTCAAACACTCCCTGCCCGTGCACGTGCTAAGGGACTGCTACCGGATCGACCTCATGCACATCGTGCAGCGCTACCTCCTCACCAACAGGAGGTACTGCAAGCTCTCAGAAATCGCCTCTTTCCTGGATATTAGGGTGGAGGACGATGTTACAGGAGCGGATGTCCCAGAGCTCGTCAGGCAGGGCAGGTGGGACGAGGTCGAGGATCACTGCCGGAAGGACGTCGAAACCACCTACCGCCTCTTCAGGAGGCTCCAGGAGCTGGCCCTCCACAACCTCCAGGTGAGGTACAATGTGGGACCGCTGCAGATGGTGGAGGTAAATGGAGGGGAGGTTGAGGAGCCATGAACCGCACCAAAATCGAGTGGACAGACTTCACCTGGAACCCCGTGACCGGCTGCCTCCACGGATGCCCCTACTGCTACGGCAGAAAGATCGCCAACCGCTTTAGGTCCATATTCCCAAATGGGTATAAGCCCACATTCCACCCTGAGAGGTTAGAGGAACCTTACAAGCTCAAAAAACCGTCAAAAATTTTCGTCTGCTCGATGGGCGACCTCTTCGGCAACTGGGTTCCTGCAAAGTGGATTGAGGCCGTAATCAAGGTCGCTGAAGACAACCCGCAGCACATATTTCAGTTTCTGACCAAGAATCCGGCAAGGTACAGAGAGTTCAGGTTCCCAGAGAACTGCTGGCTCGGCACCACAGTTACAAGCTACGAAGATCAGGACCGCATATTCGACCTGCCGAGGTACGAGGAGAATGGCAGAACTATCAACTTCGTGAGCTTCGAGCCTCTTCTCGGTCCGGTTTACATCAGTGGTTGGATCTGGGCACACATTGATTGGGTCATCATCGGCGCTCAGACCAACCCGTACAAACCACCAAAGCCAGAATGGGTCGATAGTATAATTATCGAGGCGAGGTTACACAGAAAGCCCGTTTTCCTTAAAGACAACCTCCGCTGGCCTGAGAAGATTCAGGAGTTTCCGGAGGTAAAAGGGGTTGAGCAGCCATGAGGTCCGCATGTGTCCAGGATCCAGAGGTGGGGCCTACCTCGAACATAGTCCGGCTGTTCCGCCACCTCCAGCCTACGGAGCAGAAGCGTGTCCTCGACATCCTCCAGGACGAACTCCACAAGACGGGCTTCGAGTGCACCTACTGCGGCCGCAGGGTGAGGGATCCGGTGTGGCTGGCCAACCTTCCGTTGTGCCGCTCCTGCCACCAGAGGATCTTCAGCCCTGTAGAGAAGAGGAGGATGGTCTATGGGAAGTGGTGAGGTGCCCCGTGAGACTCCTGCACCGGGTGGTGGCATGAACCTGGAGGAGTACAGACGGTGGCTCGAGGAAAACGGCAACCAAGAAGAGCGGAAGGCTTACGAGGTCGCAGAATGGATTATAAAATATCACCTCGCAGATGTGAAGGCATACGACTGGGAGGAGGAGCTGCTTCCGAGGTTCTGGTACACCGCTCATGACGAGAAACTCGAGTTCGATCTTCTGATCAAGCTCAAATGGGTGAACAAAAGAAAATACGAAAGATGGATAGGTATAGAGTTCAAGGAGACCGATTTCAGGAAGGTCGTCACCCAGGCCGTGGCGAGATCGTCCTACGTCGACTACATGTGGGTTGCCACCAACATGGTGATCCCAGACACAGCTACCCTTCTTGAGCTGATAGACTACGGAATAGGCTGGGTAATATGGGATGAAGACTTCGTCAAGATCCTCATCCCTGCGAGATTTGAGAGAGGCCACCTCGTTGAGATGTTCAGATACCTGGCTGAAAGAGAGCTCAGAAGTGCTGCTGAAAGGCTGCTGAACGATGCAAGAGTTGCCCAGGGTATGAGGAGCTTGCTGGACTTCGTGAAGTAGGTGATCCACAATGCCCCGTAAGCACACATGCCCTGTATGCGGCAGAACCTTCTCTTCAAAATCCGCAGAGTACGAGCACTTCAACCGAGAGCATGTGGGCAAGCTGGACAAGGACGGCCTTGAATACGCCGTGAGCGTCGGCATACCACTCTGGAAGATGTTCAGGGACTGCGAGAGGGTGACGAAAGAGGCATTCGAATATGCGGTCAGCCTGGGAGTCAGCCCGGAGGAGTTGCTGAGAGTCTGCAGGGATAACGGAACGGAGCTGCTCTTCGACGTTGAGAAGTGGATGAGGGGGCATAAGGGGCAGGCGACACTGGAGGCGTGGGTGGTGGGATGACCTGTAGAGAGCCCGAGTGGTGCCTGACGGCAACTTGGACGTTCATACCCATTGCATTGATTATCGCAGCGATAAGCCTTGCAATCACCATCTGGCAGAGCGTGCACCAGCCCGTTTACACGTGCGACCTCAGGGTGGAATTTCCAGACCTGACGACGTATCTGGTGGGCTTCTCCACGGGGGCCGTCCTCGGCCTGGCGGTGGGAACTCTGGTGGGGAGGGAGAAGGATGATTGACAGAGACGGAAAGATACGAATCGAGAAGAAGCACAACGAGGGGCTGTACAAGTTCGTCAGAAGGAACCTGGAGTCGGTTGAGGGAGTTGACCTCAAAGAGGTCGTCGGGATAATCAACAGCAACACCATCCAGGAGGCAGCACTTAGGCTCGGTATGGACTCAATCCAGCTAATGATCTTTGTAGGGCACCTCTATAGGGCTAAAATCGTTAGGGAGGTGAGAGTGACTTGAAGATGAGAGAAATAGTCCTCCGGGCCGTAAAGAGGGTTTCGGAGGAGTATGGAGTACCGGAGGAGAAAGTCCTGAAGGCGGCAATGAAGCTCAAAGAACAAAAAATTAAGATTTGATTTCTCCTTCAGCTTTAAGAATCTCAACAAGCATATTCTTTATCTTCTCTTCAATCAGCCTCTCTAAGCTGTCGTCCATCACTGCCTCGATTATCTCCTCGTCTCCGAACTCCATGGCCAGCTTTGCGGGGTCCAGAGCCGCCTTGCACTTCCAACACCTCTGCCTGAAGGGCTCGTTGAACTCCCCGCAGATGCCGCACTTTACCGGCTGCAGGCGCTTCACGTCAGGCTCCATCTCATCTCCATTGATCAGCCCCAGCTCCTTGAGGATCTTCTTATCGGCATCTGCATCGACGAGCTTCGCATACCTCCTCAGATGCCTCGAGCCTGGAATGTGTCCGCTCCTCTTGCTCAACTGCTGCTCCGTCAGAAGCACCGACCAGAGCGTTATCCCTGTGTGCCTGAAGTTGTAGGGGGAAAAGCGCTTCCTCTTCCTTATCCCAGCCCTTTTGAACAGTCTGTCGAGGATGCGATCGTAAGCAGCGTTATCTATCGGCATCACCACACCATTGCGGAACTTGTTGAGGTCAAGCCACATCGGAGCATTTGGATCATTCTTGAGGGGATGAATACTCAACCACCTGGAGACATAAGGCAACGAGAAGCTCAGGTGGGGCGACCGGCGGAAGGTCTTGCTCCTCCGCATCTCGACCCTTATGCCCCATGGGTCCCTCACGAAGTCCCCCACTGTGAGGGTGAGGACCTCCTCTGGTCTGCATGCGAGGTCGAGGTGGCACATGATGAGTGCTGGATCCCTGTCGTTCATCGCCACACTCACGAGCTTCAGCACCTCATCGACACTCAGAAGGTCGTCCCTCGTCAGCTCGTTGTCCTGTGGCTCCTTTCTCTTGATTTTGTTCGCCAGCTCCTCTTTTCCCCGAAATTTCAGGAAGTACTTTAGAGCCTTCTTGTACTCGTTTATGGTGTTGAGTTTGTCATAACTCAACTCGACGGATGCGAGAAGATCTTCAACACTGTCCTCGTCGAGGTTCTCAAGGTCTGCATCGAACTTCTCGCACAGCAGCCTAAGGGACTTCATCTCCCTCTGCACCCTCGCTATGCTGATTCCCCTCGCAAACCTGTGGTTCATGTACCTCAGAATCAACTTCTTGTTCTTCTCGGAAATTGGGCTCCTTTCGAGGAGCCTAAGCTCCCTCTTGAGTGCGCCCTCGTAGTCTATGCTCCTCCAGGTCTCCATGTCCACCATAATCATGTTTTTACTTCTGTTAGAAGAGCTATTTAAACCCTGCAAATTTGTCCCCGTGCCTCCAACCCTATTATATGGGCCCGGACCGGGATTCGAACCCGGCTCCTGGGATCCACAGTCCCAGAGGATGACCACTACCCCATCCGGGCCAGCAAGGTAAGCAGATCTGCACTCAGGGTTTGCCGTCAGGATATAAATCCTTTTTTGATGGAGATGTTTATGATGGTTTACGAGAGCATTGGCGTGGGACGGTATTCGCAAAACAATTAATAAGTTCTGACTTTAGGTCTGAGTACACTTAAAGGCTCTTGGAACGCAAGTTATATATTCCAATCCCAAGAAGAGGGCTGAGAGGTGACGATCATGGCAAGAATTCATGCAAGAAGGAGAGGTAAATCAGGATCAAAAAGAATCTATAGAGACTCACCACCGGAATGGGTGGACATGTCTCCAGAAGAGGTTGAAAAGAAGGTACTGGAGCTTTACAATGAGGGATACGAGCCGAGCATGATCGGAATGATTCTAAGAGACCGCTACGGCATTCCGTCAGTGAAGCAGGTTACGGGGAAGAAGATCCAGAAAATTCTGAAAGAGCACGGAGTTGAGATAAAGTATCCTGAGGATCTTAAGGCTCTCATAAAGAAGGCACTGAAGCTCAGGGCACATCTTGAAGTCCACAGGAAGGACAAGCACAACAGGAGAGGGTTGCAGTTAATCGAGGCCAAAATCTGGAGGCTCTCAAGCTATTATAAGGAGAAGGGAGTGCTGCCAGCGGACTGGAAGTACAATCCAGAAAGACTCAAAATTGAGATTTCAAAGTAACTATTTTTAACCTATTCGTTCTTTTAATTTCATGTTCTTAAGCAGTGATGGGATTCTGACTATTGAGAATGTGAAAGTCACGGAAATAGTCGAGGAGACGGGCACTCCCGTTTACATCACATCCAAAGCCATACTCGAAAACAACCTGAACGCTTACAAGAGCGCTTTTCCAAACGAGGGCTTGCTTTACGCGGTAAAGGCGAACAACAACCTCGCTCTGATGAAAATAATTGCTTCTCACGGCTTTGGAGCCGACGTCTTTAGTGACGGAGAACTATACCTCGCCTCCCTCGCAGGGTTTGACAAAAAGAAAGTTCTCTTCAACGGAAATTCAAAGAGCAGGAAAGAGATTGAAATGGGAATAACTGCCGGAGTTAAATTCAGCGTTGATAGCTTGGATGAACTTAGAACGATTTCTGAGATTGCAAGAGAGAGTGGAAAGGAGGTTGAGATAGCCTTCCGCGTAAATCCGGATGTCGATCCAAAAACTCATCCAAAGATTGCTACAGGGCTAAAAGAGTCAAAGTTCGGCATTCCGCACGAAATGGTGAGGGAGGCATATGAACTGGCACTAAAACTCGACGGTGTTGTCCCTGCAGGAATACACTGCCACATCGGCAGCCAGATTCTCGACCTCTCCCCATTCGTGCATGCCTTGAACAAAGTGATGGACATTGCAAAGGAAATAGAGCAATTGGGTGTTGATCTACGCTTTGTTGACATGGGTGGTGGCCTCGGAATTGATTACGAGGGTAAAGGTGCTCCCACACCAAAAGACTTCGCAAACGCAATACTTCCGGAATTTGAGAAAAGAAAGGCTGAGCTAAACTCCGACCCACAGCTCTGGCTTGAGCCGGGAAGGAGCATTGTCGGCAACACCACAGTGCTAATTACGAGGGTTAATGCCGTAAAGAGGGGCTATAAGAACTTTGTTGCTGTTGATGCAGGTTTCAACATTCTGATAAGGCCTGCAATGTATGGCTCCTACCACAGAGTGGCTGTGGCGAACAAGATGAACGCGGAGGCTGAGGAAACCTACACCGTTGTTGGACCGATATGTGAGAGCGGGGATATTTTGGCGAAAGACAGGAAGCTCCCAAAAGTTGAAGCTGGTGATTTGATAGCGGTTTTCGATGCTGGTGCTTATGGCTTCGTGATGAGCAGTCAGTACAACGGAAGACCAAGATGCGCAGAAGTTCTTGTAAATGGCGATAAATGGAATGTAATCAGGGAGAGGGAGAGTTACGGTGATTTAATCGCAAAGCAGAAATTGCCTGACTGGCTGCTATGAAAATCCTAATTTTTGGTGACACGCACATCCCGGAAAGGGCAAAGGAGATTCCAAGGGAGTTCGTGGAGTATCTCGAAGGCTTCGATATCGTTGTTATCACCGGAGACCTCACATCAGAGAGAGTCTTGAGATTCGGTGAGAGGCTTGCAGAAACGGTGATAGCTGTTAGGGGAAACATGGATCATCTCGCACTCCCGCAATCAGCTAAGTTCAGGGTCGAGGATTTTCGTTTTGGAGTTGTTCACGGGCATCAGGTTTATCCAAGAGGTAACAGAGAACAGCTCGAAGAGATTGCAACTGAGATGGGTGTTGACGTGCTGATTTCAGGTCACACTCATCTTCCTGACATTTATTATGGAAATAAAATTCTGCTGAACCCCGGATCGATGACGGGCGTTTGGGGCGGCGGAGCTTTTTCAACAATACCGTCCTTTATCATTCTGGAAGTCAAGGGAGGCAGAATACAGGGGAAATTATACAGGCTGCTTAACGGAGAAGTCGTTGCCGAGCAGTTCTCGTTTTAGATAAAAAAGATAAACCGTTTTGCAGACAATAAAATGGCCGATGATGACTGATGGGCGACCTGAGAAATGATGAAAGGGAGAGTCTGAGGCTACTCCAAAATGTTGTAGAGCGTATCTCTCTGTTTCGGAATTCTTCCTGCCACCTTTATCAGCTCTCTCAGCTCCTCTGGTAGCATGAATTCACCAGAAGTTGCTCCGGCTGATTTGGAGATGTTCTCTTCCATCAGAGTTCCTCCCAGATCGTTCGCACCTACATGAAGCGCCGCCTGAGCCAACTTCTGACCCATCTTCACCCAGGACGCCTGTATGTTTCTGATTTCAGGGTAGAGGAGAATTCTTGAAATGGCAATCATCAGAAGGTCATCAAATCCCGAACTCCCCTTCGAATACTTTCCGAGCTCGTTGTTTTTGGACATAAAGGGCAGGGGAATGAGTTCGGTAATCCCTCCGGTTTCTTGCTGTATTTTCTTAATAAGGAGAAGGTGGTTTATTCTATTCTCCCACGTGTCGATGTGACCGTACATTATCGTTGCCGTTGTCGGTATTCCCACTCTGTGGGCGGTTTTTATGACCTCAACCCACTCAGCCGTTTTGAGCTTCTTGGGGCAGATGAACGACCTTATCCTGTCGTCGAGAATTTCCGCAGCTGTGCCGGGCATAGAGCCCAAACCCTCTTTTTTAAGCTCTTTCAAAACGTCTTCCACGGCCATATTGCTGTTCCTCGCCGCATGCACAACCTCCATAGGTGAGAAGGCGTGAATGTGTATTTTTTTATCAACTTCTCTTACAGCCTGAAGGATTGAAACGTAAAAGTCAATGTCAGCATTTGGTAACAAACCGCCCTGTATGCAAAGCTCCGTGCAACCGAATTCAACTGCTTCCTCGACTTTCTGCTTGATTTCCTCGAGACTCAGCAGATACTTTCTTCTGTTACGGAAGGAGCAGAACTTGCAGTCGTTGATACAGATGTCTGTGAAATTTATGTTCCTGTTAACCACATAAGTTACAGTATCTCCAACCAGTTCCCTTCTCAGCTCATCAGCAACTCTGAGAGTTTCATAAGGATTCCTTAGCAAATCGTCAAGGGCGAGCATAACCATCAGCGTCCGAATACCTTTCAATTAACGGCTCTATGGTCTCAGCATACCATTTAAGCTTTACGAATTTTGGATAAATGGGCAGCCTCTCTTTAAGTATAAACTCCCCACGGAGAGCTTTTTCAAGTCTT
Organism: Archaeoglobus sp.; assembly: GCF_017656475.1. Lineage (GTDB taxonomy): Archaea > Halobacteriota > Archaeoglobi > Archaeoglobales > Archaeoglobaceae > Archaeoglobus. The sequence goes on along the minus strand of NZ_JACDNT010000012.1, from coordinate 31,926 downwards.
TCAATCTCAGGCCACGGCGACTCTGGATTTATGTAGTCGTGAGTGACGCTGGAAATCCCACCAACATCGTTAGCTCCAGCCTTTATGAAGGGGTAGATGTCATCAACTAAATTTGGTGGAATCTGCACAGCAACTTCTTCGGGCAGTATCTCTCTTGCGGCCTTTACCGCATCCAGCATCTCCTCGGCAGTGGGTGGAGGGTGATTTTCCATTGGCGTACCTTTCTTTGGCTTAAAATTCTGGATAATCACCTCCTGAATGTGCCCGTAGTTTTCGTGGAGGTCTGCAATAACTTCGAGAGAGTAAAGTCTATCTTCCCTCTTTTCCCCTATCCCAATAAGAATTCCGGTCGTAAATGGAATTTGAAGCTTTCCCGCATCTCTAATCATCTTTATCCTGACTTCTGGCCTCTTTCCAGGGCTGTTCGCATGACATTCAAGCTCTACAGCCTGCTCAAGCATTAGGCCCATACTGGCGTTGTATGGCTTTAGCTTCCGCATCTCCTCCTTGCTGAGAATGCCGGCGTTTGTATGAGGTAAGAAGCCCATATCCAAAGCGACTCTGTTCATTTCAAGTATGTATTCGAGCATGGTTTTGTAACCCATTTCGTTGAGTGCCTTTCTGAATTCAGGGTAAGCCTCGTCTGGCCTCTCTCCAAAGGTGAACAAAGCCTCCTTGGCACCCTTAGCCGCTGACAGAACACTTCTTACCTCTTCTTCACTCATTATGTTTATCTCTTCGCTTCTGAATCCGCAATAGTCGCAGCGGTTTCTGCAATTTCTTGTGAGGGGGATGAAAACGTTTTTAGAGTAGGTTACGATTTCCACAACTCAAGTAAACAGAGGTTAAAAAAAGATTTGGGATTAAATGTGCAGTTTTATTTCGTGCAAAAGCTGTGCAGGGGACTTTACCGGATAGTTAATCTTCTCAAGAATCTCCTCAATGCTCTTGCCCTTTATTACCATCCCCTTAAGCCTTTCGAGCAGCTTATCCTTCTCTACTGGGAAATCCAATCCCTTAATTCTCGCAAGCACGTGCACCGCCCAGTCTATGTCCAGAACCTCAAGCTCTTCATGCTTTATCTCGACCTCCTCTGTATCAAGCCTGCCCTCCTCCTTCAGCTTTTTGTAGGCGAGTTTTGCTATCCCACCAGCAATGTGCTCCTTCGGCCTGTCCTCAAGCTCTCCTTCGAGGTACTTCTTAACCTCCTCTTCATCTGCCGTGGCGATGTTCTTTGCCGTCTGCTCTGTTATCCCAAGCTCCCTGGCAATCTCTCCGTACGTTTTCATGGCCTCGTTTTTCAGCACAACAACATATGCCGCTTCAGCAAGACTCGGCAGCCAGGTGAGATTCCTGTACTCGATTAGCTTCTTCAAACCACCGAGGAGGTTTATGCTCTCATAGAACACTTTCTCTGCCATTTTATCTATATTTCCACCTTTTGGCCTGGCAATAACCTCAAATCCCATATCCACCACCCCCCATTATTTTTCCTCTTCAAGGTCTTTCTTCCCCCTCTTCTTGATGTACTCGCTCAGTGGGGCTACAATTTCAATTGTTCCAATCTCGCTGATTTCGAAAACCCATACTCTTGAATCGTGAGGAGCAATTCTGCATCCGTCAATCCTTATTGTTCTGAGAACGCTACCCAGGGGGAGACCGTAAAGGCTAACATCCCAGCGAGATTCTATCAGCTTCTTGTCGAGAACAATTGTTCCATCAACAATGTGCGCGACAGCCAGTCCACCAGCAGCTTCTGCACTCTCACTCGCCTGTGCAGATCTCTTCTGTGAGACGAAAATTCCCGTCTGGCGATGCTTCTTCATGAAGTTGAAGAACTGCCTTACTATCTGTCTTGCCATCATCTCTTTATGCTCGTAGAGACCTGTGATGCTGTCTATTATGGTGTTGGTAATCTTCTTCTCTCTGATCGCGTAGGCCATGGTCTCCATGAGGGCTTTTGGGTTCTCTCTAAGCTCATCGCTTTCACTCGCATCTATAACGACAACGTTGCTTTCCACCTTGCTGAAGTCTACACCCATCGCCTCACACCTTTCCTTCATTGCCGTATAGAGGAAATGCGCTGGACTCTCAACCGTCACGTAGAGAACTCTGTAACCGTTTCCAGCCTGGGTTATGGCGAACTGCTCAGCCAGCAGTGATTTCCCTGTATCGGGAACTCCAGTAATATTCATTACCGCGAGGTGAGGAATACCTCCAAGGGGTTTTTTAACGTACCTATCACCTTCTCTCTCAACCCTGTAGAAGAGCTCATCAAGCTTGGTCCCCGTCGGAATGCCGAAGAGTTTTGGAGCCTTACTTTCAAGCTCCTTAAGCTCATAGTACTTATACATGTTATATTTTATGGTGGTTCTGAATTTATAGTTATCTATTAGTGGAACATCAAGAAAAGGAAAGGTATTTTAATCACTTAATAGGAGTACGTATCAATGGAAGTCAGAAAACTTCAGTTAATAGGCGGTTCAAGCTACATGGTAAGTCTGCCGAAGAACTGGGTAAAGGATAACGAGTTAAAGCAGGGCGACGACATCTACCTGCAGGTTGAGGATAGCGTGATAACTCTTTATCCAAAATCTTTTCGAGAGTTTTCCAGAGTAACAAGCGTTCACATTGAAAAATTGTTCAGGCTCGACGAAAAGTTCGTGCGGAGGTTCATTTACGCTCTTTACCTGCAGGGGATTGATGAAATAGTCATCAGCGATGATAGGATAAACGCGAGGATGGTCAGCAAAATAGGGGAGATAGTGAAAGATTTGATTGGAATGGAAATAATTGATGCAACAGAGGGCAAAGTTGTGCTGAAGTGCCTAACTTCAACGGATTTCGATGTCTATGGCGTTGTAAGGAGAATGAGCCAGATTATACAGAGCATGATAGAGACGATAATAGAAGCCATAGAAAAGGGAGACAGGGAAGTTCTGAAGGACATTGAAAACCTCGAAAAGGATTCAGACAGACTTTATCTGCTGGCAGTCAGGCAGGAACACAGGCTAGTCAGAGAGTTCTCAAGTCCGAGTAAGTGGAATGAACTAAGGCTGATATTGGGAATAAGAACCGTTGCAAAGCTGATTGAAGAAATTGCCGACTCACTTTACAACTTCTCGACCTACGCTGTTGAAATGACTCCGGAGGAGCTTAAGAGGGCAAGAGGCTACTTTGAAACGCTTGGCAAAATTTTTGATTCCCTAGCAAAGGCATACTTCAACTCTGATGTTGAGCTTTCCGAGGAAACAATAGAAAAGCTTGAGGAGCTTGAGGAATTGCTTTTGAGCAACATGGAGGGTGGAGTCTATTACAGACTGGCAGTTGAGACTATTTTAAGCGCCTGCAGACACATGAAGTCCATAGGTGAGATAGCCTTCAACAAGTCAGTCAGGGAGTCCCTGAGAGAAATGAGAAAATCAGCGAAGACATAGTCAGCAGGATGTATGCGATGAATACTATCCCCGCTGCAATCGCTGAGTTTCTTAAATCCAGATTTCTTGCATTTTTGACAGCAAAAGTCCAGTAAACTGCCTGCCACAATGTCGTAGCAATTCCCAAAATCGTGTTTGGCAGAAGGGAGCTTTTCAGTCCGTAAAGCACCTGCTGAGTCGTTTCGTAGCTGAGGTAAATCGATATCGGGCTAAGGATTATGACCGGGATGTAGGAATAAGCCACAAGCTTTGCGAGATTGCCGAAACTCCCCTCCCCACCGAAAAGTGCTGAGAGTATGTGGAGAACAACTGAGATTATCAGCCATAAGACGAGTGTTGTGATGAAGGGAGAGATTAGCATTCCATAATATGTCATGTTAAGCATTGCTTCGATCTGTTCCTCGGTAAGAGTCCCTACCTCTGAAATTCGCTCTCGCACGTTCTCAAGCACTACTGGGGCAACTACGTAGGAAGCAAGGGATGAAATAACAGCAGCAACAATAACAATCGCCAATGCCTCGCCAAATCCCTTATCCAGCCTTTTTCTCAAAAAACTGTCCGGATTTGTGATTACCTCCATGTTGACACTTGATGTCAGATGTATATATCTTTTTCCAAGGACAATCTTTTGTAGCTGCCGGATAATTAAACAACATGGAGTTGAAAGTGGGATGCTGCGGCTTCCCCGTTTCGATGAAAAAGTACTTCGAAACGTTCAATGTTGTAGAAGTCCAGAAGACGTTTTACAAGCCACCAGAAGTTAAAACAGCCGAGAAATGGAGGAAATCCGCACCTGAAGTTTTTGAATTCACCATCAAGGCGTGGCAGGTAATCACTCACCCCCCAAACAGCCCCACCTACAGAAAGGCGGGGATTAAATTCGAGAACTGCGGGTTTTTCAAACCAACAGAAGTTGTTTTTATGGCATGGGAAAAAACGAGAGAGATTGCAGAAGCCTTGAAGGCGAAAATAATCGTCTTCCAAACACCAAGGAGCTTCAGAGACACTGAGGAAAACATAGAAAATATGCGAACCTTTTTTGGCAGCATTGAGAGGAAGTTCACCTTTTGCTTTGAGCCGAGGGGCTGGTGTGGGGAGAATATAAGGAAAATATGTGGGGAGCTGGATTTAATCCACGTCGTTGACCCCTTCGTGTCCAAGCAGCTTTACGGAGAAATATGCTACTACAGGCTTCATGGATTTGATTACAAGCATAAATATACCGACGAGGAGCTTGAAAACCTGTTGAGAATGATTGACAGGGACGGGTATGTGATGTTCAACAACGTGCACATGTTTGACGATGCGCTCAGATTCAAAAAACTTGTTGAGAGAGAAGCAGGGTTACAGCAAAGCTGACAGTGAAGGATGCAAATGGTGTAAGAATCCAGCTCGCAACAATTCTTTTCAGGAAGGCAAACTTAACTCCCCTGACACTCTTGTATAAGCCAACTCCCGTTACAGCACCAACAGTGCAGTAGGTTGTTGAGACTGGCATTCCAATGGCTGTGAAAAGCAAAACTGTCAGTCCAGCAGCAAACTGTGCAGCAAATCCCGTGAAGGGGTCGAGAGCAGTAATCCCTTTTCCCACAACCTCTGCAACTCTAACACTGACTATCCATGCACCGAGGAAAAGCATTGCAGAGCCAAGCAGGGCAGCTTCGAAGACATTCATCGCTCCAAACGCCACTATGGGGGCGAGAGCTGTTGCAAGCTCATTCGCTCCGGTGTTGAATCCAATTATCGTTGCTCCAACGAACAATAGTACTCTCAGAACCCTCTCAACTTTCAACGCGGGAAGCTTTGATAGAGTATTCTCCATGACCCAGTAAATAAATATGGAGAGGAAAAGTGCCCCAAAAGGTGAGACAATCCACGAGAGGATGATTTTGGCTACAGTATTAACATCAATTCTGTTCCCAAGAGCGAATGCCGAGCCGATGAGGCTCATGACGATTGCCTGATGGCTTGAAACGGGAGTGCGGAGGTAGTTTGCAACAACAATTGCCGCCGAGGAAATTATCAGTGAGACGGAGACCACAATTTCGTTAAGCTCAACAAGCTCCCTGCCCACAGTATCCATTACTCTACCACTGCCAAACAGCATTCCGGCAAAAACCAGCAGGAAAAGAATGTAAGATGCTCTCTTTATCGTAAGCAGACCGCATCCTACGCAAATCCCAAAAGAGTTACAGGTATCGTTAGAGCCAATCGCAAAGGCTATCGCAAGCGCTGCAATGAGGGCGATGGTTACGTCCATTGAGTTTCTTAACGCCAGACCATACTTATTTTTTTCCGAGAGAGAGAAGCGCGAAAAGACATAAATTCTGGAGTTTAAGTGAAAACTATGGACATCTTTGACAGAAACGCCGAAAGGTATGATGCTTGGTACGACAAAAACAGGGAGCTTTACGAGGCTGAGCTGGAACTGCTCCCAAAGCCAGTCTCACCTTCATTGGAAATTGGAGTGGGAACCGGAAGATTCGCAATAATAGGGATTGATATTGGAATAGACATTTCACTCCAGATGCTCAAAATTGCGAGGAAAAGAGGAGTTGAATGCGTCTGGGGAGATGCTGCCAACCTTCCATTCAAAGACAAATCATTCCGCTCAGTTTATCTCGTTTTTACGCTCTGCTTCCTCGACAATCCATATAGGGTTCTCAGAGAAATTAAGAGAGTCCTAAATGGCATACTCGTTACGTGTATAGTTCCCGCAGACTCAAGGTTGGGGAGAGAATACGCCAGAAAGGACAGTCCGTTCTACCAAAAAGCGAGATTCTACACTGAAAAAGAAGTAATAGACATGCTTCAGGACACAGGCTTCAAAGTCAAAGAAATAAGGAGAAGAAGGCTAAAATACGATGAAAAGGACTTTGTTTGCTTTATTGCTGAGAGTTGAACTCAAGCTCCTCTTTCAGTTTTTCTATCTCCTTTTCAAGCTCGTCAAGCTCTGCGAACCCAAACTCCTTCTCCCCCACTCCGGCAAGTCTCCAGAACAGTCTCGCGACTATCGGCATCATCTTGCCCGCATAGCCCGGAGAGTGTGGTAGGAGCTTTGCAGCTAAATCCCCAAGTTTTTCAAGCTGTTCCTTAGTCAATTTATCTAGATTCATACTGGCTTCACCGAGAAGGGAAACTCCTGCCCCCACAATTTTTTCTCTCTGAGCGTAATACTTCGCAGCCTCACTCGTTATTCTGTGCACGCCCATACTATCACCTTAATTTTATCTTTGTTTTCAAACTATATGAAGATTGCGATAAATCAAAATTTCTCATTTTTCACGGCTATATTCTGAGAGAAACGATGATTACCGCAAGCAATATTAAAAATGCTCCAAAGTACTGCAGCGGTGTTAATATCTCTGCCAGAACCAAAACGCTGAATAGGTGGGCAAAAACTCCTTCGAGAGACAGAATCACGGCGGCATCAGAGGACTTAGTGTAGCTCTGGAGCCAGTTCTGCAACATTTTTGCAACGAAAGTTGCGAAGAATGCGGTTATGAGAAGACAAATAATTACGGTTGTGTTTATTTCAAATTTTGTGGTGATGAATACAGCAAACGGGGCGGAGAGGATAAATATGGCAAAAGCCTGCCAGAATGCGAGCATTGTCGGATTTGTTATGCGAGAGTAGTGGGAAATCATGGCTATCTCCGCTCCAAAGAAGAGAGCGCAGAAGAGCATAAGAATGTCTCCAATATTGAATCCTGAATAACCTGAGAGGAAATAGAATCCGATGAAAGCCAGCAAAACACCTGAAACGTCTCTTCTGTCGAACACGTCCTTGTAGACGAGCCACGAGATGATTGGAGCAAGAACCACATAGGTTGAGGTTATGAAGCCAGCATTCGTTGCGGTGGTGTAGTCAAGCCCCACTGTCTGAAAGGTATAGCCAAGGAAGGAGACAACGCCTATTTTAAATCCATCCTTGAAATCCCACCCTTTCAGGAAGGGAAGGAAGAAAAGACATGCAATGAAGAATCTAACGGTGTTGAAAGCAAATGGGGACATGCTGTCGAGGGCTATCTTTACTACCGGAAACGTGGATCCCCAGATCAGAGCGACCAGAGCCAGTCCGAGGTCGGCGTAGAGGCGCTTCACTCCCCTCCCATCTCCGCGTTGTTTATAAGGTTACCTTTTCACAGCAGATAGATTATCACGAAGAAAACACCCATCATGAGCAGTCCAAGCGGGACGCCTATTTTTGCCCACTCGCTCATCGTAATTCTCAGCCTCCCGGCAGCAACGATGTTCGGAATGTTTCCCGGAATCAGCATACCTCCTGAGATTATAAGACCCATCAGAGCACCCTTTATCTGCAGTTCTGTAAGCTGGGGACCTATTTCTGCAGCAGCGAGGGTTGCGTTATCGAGAATTGCTGAAACCATGTTCACCCAGTATATTATCTCAGGCGGAATCTTTGATATGTACCAGTCAATGATTGGCGCAAATCCTTCTCCGAGCAGCACCAATGCTGCGATGAAGACATAAACTCTTATCGCCCTTACAACAACAGTTCTCAAAGTCTCTGTGTATTCGGGGATTTCTATCTCTTTAACGGAAACGCCACCCACTCTAATCGCTGAGTAAATGCCCAGAATGATAACTGAAGGAATTATGTACTCTCCAACAAGTTCTACGAGGTAGAAGAAGTCCTCGTTGAGCTTCTTGACTACGATTGTGGAGAGAGGCTCACCTATTGGTGTGAGTGCGGCTCCTAAACCTACAGCGAAACACGCTATAACCACAAACTCGATTTTTGATTTTCTTTCCAAGGGCATCACAAGTGCAATTTCAGCAAGTATTACAGCGGAGACTATAACAGATATTATGCTGGAAATTAGGCCGAAAACTGTCACTACAAGGAAGGCAAATGCCCTGATACCCATTTTCTTTAGGACTCCAACAAGAAAAGAGTAAACCTGCTTATTGTAGTAGTGGATTATCAATCCTACAATCAGCACAACCTGAAATATGCCTATCGGAATTCCCATAAATTCGGTAATCTTAACAGGTGTTTCGAGAGCTTCGACAATGAGTTTCGTGCTCCACAGACCACTTACTGTTACGGCAGCAATCCCCATTATTAAAAAGAATGGCTCAAGATTCTCCTCAACTTTTCTGACTCTGAACGGGAGAATCAATACAAGAAGAAGGATTATGAAGAGACCGGCGGCAATTAAGGGGTCCTCTTGCATATGGGGTTCTGCACCAACCATGTGCTTTCTTTTTCTACCAACATATAGTTTTTACGGGAAATTTTATACAGGAAATTGCCAGAGAATCACATACTAACTCTCTCAACATATCTCCCTCTTTCCTCTATTTCCTTCGCTCTTACCAAAACCTCTTCTTTGCCTCCCTCATCCAGATAACCTTCAATAAACGCATCTCTGAGCTTTTTCCAATCTTCAAAACTTGCCTTCAGCGATTCAAAGTAAACGTGGACATCGACACCCATCGGCTCCACCTTGTTGTCGAAGAACGCGAGCCCAAAATCGACGAAGTAAATTCTTCCATCACTCAGAATCAGATTCATTGGCGTTATGTCTCCGTGAATTATATTCGCTTTGTGGAGTTTTGCCGTCAGTCTTCCCACCTCCCTGCTAACTTCTTCGCTCATTGCATTTTTGACTGCTGTCCCGTGAATTCTCTCCATGATAATCGTATCTTCCTCGACATCAAGCACAATAGGTGTGGGAACTCCGGCCCTTCTTGCTGCAGAGATTATCTTCGCCTCCATCCTAGTCCTCCGCAGCCTCAGCTCCCTGTCAAGTACCCCTATCCTGTACCTCTTTGGAATTCTTGTTTTAATAACAACATCATCCAGAATTTTGACCTCGGCCTCCCCTCCAAGATAAACCTTCACGGTTTGAGAAAAGATGAATGGAAATTAAAGCTTACCTTCAGCAACCCTCGTAACATTGAAAACACCGACAAGCTGCCCCTCTTTAACTTCACCATCCATTATCGGAAGGAAAACAACTTCTCTGATAGTCTTCTTGCTCTCAAGATTCCATGGCTCCCTCGCAATCCCTCCTACCATCGTTCCGTACGCCTGCCTCATAATGCCAAGAGGGCTGATCGTGGAGTGGTCAGAGATGTCAATTGGCCTGATTTTGATGATTTCCGCAGCACCCCTTTTAAGCTTTTTAGTCTCAGCGGAGATGGCCGGTTTCCACTCACCTTTTCTCCCTACCTTAAGCCTTCCGCTGTTAAATTCCTGAAGTGTCTTCACAACTCCACCTCCTGACTTCTGAGAAAATTGCAGAAACCCGCTGTTCTCTCCTCCATTTCCACCCGCCACGCAGAGGAGACCTAAGACCTCCCCCTCTTCCACAACTCCATTCCCAAAACCGAGCAAAACAGCCTCACTAAAACTCCTTTTCTCTTCAAACTTCCTTACTTTATCTCCTACAAGATTTAGAAGCTGCGCAAAGGCATTTGCAGTCAGACCGTAGGGTGAGATTATACTTCCACCTTCTACATTTATCTTTTCAATCTCAACAACCGCAGCCTCGCCCCTTCCAATCTTTGCCCTCTCCTTTGCCACAACAGGTGTTAGATTGCAGATATCACTCTCGAAATAACCGCTGAAGGTCCCTGTTACGTTCTCTCGGTAAAAAACTCCATCTTCTATCCATGTTAAGAAAGCCCTGACGTTTTTGGTCTCAACTTTTGGTTTTGATGGGATCACTCTGGAAAGCAGTCCAGTCCTGACAAAGTTGATCCGTAGTATTCCGATCAAATCGCCCTCTTTTACATCTCCAGACCTTGTGGGGATGAAGATGGCGTGATTTATGCACTTCTCATCCTCAACCATCCCGGGAAGCCCGCACTCGATTACATCGACAACAAAACCGTTTGCGTGGTTTACAGCCGTTAAAGGGCTTACAATAGTGTTTTCAGGTACTTCAATTAATCTGATACCAATGACAGCCACCTCTCCCTTGCATACCGTGAGATCCTCACTTGCGATTATAGGGATTAGCTGGCTAACTCGTGAAATTGTATAACTTCTTGGTTCGATATCAACATCAAATTCAAAAGTTCTGCTGCCCACTCCATCATGCCATGACAGAAGCTTAGCTCTCACCACAGTATATAAACAATTGAATCTTAAAAATGTTTTCGGTTTCCAAAAATCCTGAATTTCGAACGTGGCTTAATTTCGATACATTTATTAACTTCTTTTCAAGCCAGAGGTTGAAATACGCAATCAGGTGTTAGCTATGGCTGGCGAGATACTTGTTATAGGAGGCGGAATTTCTGGACTGACTGCTGCTATAGAAGCTGCCGAGACGGGGTATGATGTGATTCTCGTGGAAAAGAACCCATATCTTGGAGGAAGAGTGTCCCAGTTGAACAAGTACTTTCCGAAACTCTGTCCACCATTCTGCGGACTTGAAATCCTCTTCAAGAGAATGAAGAGCACACCGAAGCTGAAATACTTCACCAACGCTGAAGTTCAGGAGATAAGCGGAGAGCCGGGGAATTTTACGGTAAAGGTGAAAATCAAGCCGAGATATGTCAATGAGAACTGCACGGCTTGTGGAGCCTGCAAAGAGGTCTGTCCAATTGAAGCTCCGGATGAATACAACTTCGGACTGAAGAAGAAGAAGGCGATCGACCTGCCCAACATCATGGCAATGCCGTTCCAGTATTACATCGACGACAACTACTGCGATAAATGCGGAGAGTGCGTTTCGGCATGCAAGTACAACGCCATTGACCTGAACGAGGAGGAGAAGGAGCTGACTCTAAACGTTTCATCTATTATCGTGGCAACCGGCTGGAAGCCCTACGATGCAACCAAACTTGACAATCTTGGCTATGGAGTGTACAAGAACGTCATAACGAACATGGAGATGGAAAGGCTGGCTTCTCCAAACGGCCCGACTGGGGGTGTCATCCAAACATTAGATGGAAAGCCAATTGAAACCATCGCATTTGTCCAGTGTGCCGGGAGCAGGGATGAGAACCACCTGCCATACTGCTCTGCAGTCTGCTGCTTAGCAAGCTTGAAGCAGGCGACTTATGTGAGAGAGCAGTATCCGGATGCGAAAATCTACATCTTCTACATCGACATCAGAGCATTTGGAAGATATGAGGACTTCTTTGCAAAAGTTAAGGCTGACGAAAATATCGAACTCATCAAGGGCAAGGTTGCCAAGGTTGAGGAGGTTGACGGGAAGCTCGTTGTAACTGCCGAGGACACGCTAAGCGGTGTTAAAAGCAAGAAGGAAGTCGACATGGTTGTCCTCGCTACGGGAATGCAGCCAGCTATTGAGCCCATTCCGGGAATTGAGCTTGACGAGTACGGGTTTGTCAAGGCAAAGCCGGGTATAATTCCAGTAGGTGTTGCAGCGATGCCAATGGAGGTTGCTTCAGCCAACGAATCGGCAACGGCAGCGGCGCTGAAAGCTATTCAGCTTGCAAGGAGGTGAAATGATGGAGAAAGTTGGTGTTTACATCTGTACCGGTTGTGATATTGATAAGCTGGACATTGAGAGGCTGAAAAATGTTGCAAAGGAAGAGTTTGGAATCGAGCCAAAGGTTCATCCGCACCTCTGCTCACAGGAAGGAGTCGAAATGCTGAAAAACGATGCTGCTGAGCTTGATGCGCTTGTTATAGCTGCATGCTCACCCCGTGTAAAAACCGCACTGTTCACGTTCGATGACAAGTATGTTGAAAGAGCGAGCCTAAGAGAAGGTGTTGTTTGGAGCCACGACATCGACGAGCACGCTCAGGAGCTTGCTGAGGACTACCTGAGAATCGCGATTACAAAAGCCCAGAAGGCTGAGAAGCCTGAACCCTATATCGAAGAGATTTCGAAAGACATCCTAATTGTTGGTGGTGGTGTTACTGGACTAACAGCGGCACTTGAGGTTGCGAAGGCAGGTTACAAGGCTTATTTGGTGGAGAAGGAGCCAGAGCTTGGTGGATGGGTTGCTAAATACTACAAGACTCTGCCAATTGAGCCTCCATACACAAAAATTGAGGAGAATCCGGTATTCAAGCTCATTGAAGAGGTAAAGGCGAATGAGAACATAGAAATCTACACCTCTGCCCAGATTGATTCAATCAGCGGCCAGCCCGGAATGTTTGATGTTGTGTTAAACCAGAACGGAGAGAAGGTGCAGTTCAGGGCTGGCGGCATCGTTGTCGCCACTGGGTGGAAGCCCTACGACGCCACAGCTTTGGAAGAACTGGGCTACGGGAAGTTTGCCGATGTTGTTACAAACATCGAATTTGAGGAGATGGCCAGAGAGGGCAAAATCATCAGAAAGTCAGATGGAAGTGAAGCTAAGAATGTGGTGTTCATCCAGTGTGCTGGACAGAGGGATGAGAACCACCTGCCCTACTGCTCATCAGTCTGCTGCCTTGTAAGCCTCAAGCAGGCAAAATATGTTAGGGAGTTTACCAACGGTAATGCCTTCATAATTTACAAGGACATGAGAACTCCGGGACTGTGGGAAGACTTCTACAAGGAGATGCAGCAGGATGACGGTATCTACCTAACAAAAGGTGATATCAAGGAGATAAAGGAGGAGGGTGGAAAGCTAACAGTAATCGTTACAAACACGCTGCTGGGAGAAGATATCGCCATTAAAGCCGACCTCGTCGTTCTCGCAACCGGAATGGTTTCGACGCTCAAGGGACTCTACACAGTGAAAGAGGAGTTCCCAGATGAGAAAACTGTTCCGTACAAGCACATCGCTGAGCCACATCCGATAAAGAGTGAAGAAGATATCGAGGTCATAAAGCAGGCAGGACACATCCTCAACCTCCAGTACAGGCAGGGTCCTGAACTACCCACGCTGAAATACGGCTTCCCGGACTCAAACTACATTTGCTTCCCGTACGAGAGCAGAAGGCTTGGTATTTACGCTGCAGGAGCCGTGAGAGCACCGATGGAGATTGCATCGTGCATTGAAGACGCCAAGGGTGCTGCGCTCAAGGCAATTCAGGCGGTTGAGCTTGTTGCAGAGGGTAAGACAACATTCCCGAGAACAGGAGACATCGACTTCCCGAATTTCTTCCTCCAGCGCTGTACGCAGTGTAAGAGGTGTACGGAAGAGTGCCCATTTGGAGCCCTCGACGAAGATGAGAAGGGTACACCAATGCCAAATCCGCTTAGATGCAGGAGATGTGGTATCTGCTTTGGAGCCTGTCCAGAGAGAATTATCAGCTTCAAGACCTACAGCATCGACCAGATGGCGTCAGCGGTCAAGTCCATATACGTCCCGGATCCAAACTGGGATGAGGGTGCTGAGGATAAGTTCCGCTTCATAGTGTTCGCCTGCGAGAACGATGCTCTGCCAGCGTTGGACATGGCGGCTTTGAATGGCAAGAAGTGGAGCCCGCTTGCAAGAATTATCCCCGTAAGGTGCCTCGGTTCAGTTAACACGGTCTTCATTGCTGATGCGCTTTCGAAGGGTATTGACGGCATTCTGCTGATAGGCTGTAAGTATGGCGAGGACTACCAGTGCCACTTCATTAGAGGGAGTGAGCTTGCAAACAGAAGAATGGAGAATGTTGCAGAAACGCTTGAGAGGCTGATGCTGGAGAAAGAGAGAGTGCAGGTTGTAGAGATCTCCATAAACGAGTGGGACAAGATTACAGAAATCATCGACAACTTCGTCAACCAGATCATGGAAATTGGAGCGAACCCGTATAAGGGGTTCTGAGGTGGAGTATGGAGGTTGATACGCAATTTGTAAAGGATGTTGTTGGATTCGGGGGTAAAACACTTAAGAAATGTTACCAGTGCGCAACATGCAGCGTTGTATGCCCGCAAAGCCCTGAGGAAGCCCCATTCCCGAGAAAGGAGATGATCTGGGCACAGTGGGGTCTGAAGGACAAGCTGATAAAGGACGGAGATGTCTGGCTCTGCCACCAGTGCAACGACTGCAGTGAGTACTGTCCAAGAGGGGCAAAGCCCGGAGAGGTTCTTGGAGCGATAAGGGCCAAGGTTATTCAGGAGCTCGCTTTCCCCAACTTTTTTGCAAAGATACTGATGAAGCCAGCGGGTATAGTCGTTTACTTTGCCATCCCGATAATCCTCACACTGCTCTACCTGAGCATTGCCTCACCAAAAATACCTGAAGGTGAGATTGTAATAGGAAACTTCATCCCGCACTTACACATTGAACTTGCAGGTTTCCTTGTCGGAGGCTGGGCTTTACTCGTTGCAGCTATAGGAGCATACAGGTTCTGGAGCGGAATAAACTCAGAGGTCTCAAAGGTTTACGAGTACAGGCTTGGCGAGAATGCGGAGTTAGAAGTGGTGAAGGCAAGTCCGAGATTCATAGAATGCCTTTTCTGGTCTATAATTGACATCCTTAAGCATTCACGGTTTGCCGAGTGTGGAACGGCAAGATACCGCTATTTTGCGCACTTCATGATTTTCTGGGGCTTCATAATCCTCGGCATTGCCACTCTTGGTGACATCGTCTACCTCTATGGCTTGGGCGTTGAAGAGCTCGCATTACCACCCACTGACCCAGTCAAAATCATAGGGAATATTGGAGCCATTCTGCTGATAGCTGGCTCACTCTGGGCAATTGTTGCGAGGTTCAGCGATGAAAGAGTGGGTTACGGCACCTACTTCGATTGGCTATTCCTCGGGACAATATTTGCAGTTGGACTTACTGGCGTGGGCATCGAAGCTTTGAGATATACGGGGAGTGCTGCTGCATACTACATGTACTTGGCTCATTTAGTTCTGGTGTTCACCCTCATTGCATACGCCCCCTACTCTAAATTCGCCCACCTTCTCTACAGAACCTTGGCCTACACCTGGGCAAAGAGCGTGGGAAGGGAACCTCAACAGTAATTTTAATTTTTATGGAACTCAGAGATTTTCAAAAAATTTTTAGGGAAAAATATTATGAAATCGATTCGAAGAGCGGCCCCCTTTTTCTTCTGGCAGTTCTTTTCGAAGAAGTTGGAGAACTGGCTGAAGCGGTGAGAAAAAACGAAAATGTCGAGGAAGAGCTTGTTGACGTTTTGTTCATGGTAATCTCCCTTGCAAATCTATTCAACGTCGACCTTGAAAGGAAATTAGTTGAGAAATATGTGGAAGGAGACCCAAGCAATCGATGGGATTTGCCCGACCTGTAATTAGCAATTGTTAGATGACTTGTAGATTTGCAAGAAAAGCATATATTTAGAAGAATATAACGTTAATCAATGGCAAAGAGTCACTACGATATACTGAGAAAGTACATCACAACGGAAAACTTACTTGAGACTCCTGAATTTGGTGGCAATATTAGAGTTGTGGAGGAATACTGGGTCCAGGAGCCCTTCACGAAGGCGATAATTCTTGAGAAAGAGGACGAGTTCAGAAACGTTTACTTTGCTCTCGAACCAACAGTAAGCAAAGAGGAAGCAGAGATCATTTCTGCCATTTATGATGACCTTAAAAAAGTACTTGTGCTGCAGGATGTTTCTGTCGAACTTGAAGAGCGGGGAGAAGTGCTTGTAAAGGCAATTAAAAAGCTTGCTAAGGAGTATGCGATGAAATTCACTGATGATTTCTATTCGAGGATGCTATATTATTTCTTCCGTGACTTTTTTGGGTATGGTTTGATAGACCCTCTAATGGAGGACACCAATGTTGAGGACATCTCATGCGATGGTTACGGAATCCCCATTTTCATTTACCATCAGAAATACGGGAATCTGGAGACAAACATCGTCCTCGACCAGGAAAAGCTCGATAAAATGGTTTTAAGGCTAACACAGAGAAGTGGAAAGCACATATCTGTAGCCAGCCCCATAGTCGATGCCACTCTCCCTGACGGAAGCAGATTGCAGGCTACTTTTGGCACCGAAGTGACTCCTCACGGTTCAAGTTTTACCATAAGGAAGTTCACGGTTGAGCCGCTGACACCGATAGATTTGATAGAAAAGGGAACGGTCCCTTCAGTTGTTCTTGCATATCTTTGGATGGCAATAGAGCACAAGTTTTCTGCAATCATTGTCGGAGAAACTGCGAGCGGGAAGACGACCACATTAAACGCAATTATGATGTTCATCCCTCCGGATGCCAAGGTCATCTCAATTGAGGATACAAGGGAGATAAAGCTCTACCACGAAAACTGGGTCGCAGAAGTTACCAGGACAGGGATGGGTGAGGGTGAAATAGATATGTACGACTTGCTGAAGGCAGCGTTAAGGCAGAGACCGGACTACATTATTGTCGGTGAAGTCAGAGGAAGAGAAGCACAAACACTTTTCCAGGCAATGTCAACAGGCCATGCCAGCTACTCAACACTTCACGCTGGAGACATCAACCAGATGGTTTACAGGCTCGAATCTGAGCCATTAAAGGTGCCGAGAAGCATGCTTCAGTTCCTCGATATTGCTCTCGTCCAGACTATGTGGGTTAGGGGGGCAACAAGGCTGAGGAGGACCAAGGAGGTAAATGAAATCCTCGGTATAGATCCTGCAGACAAAAACCTCTTGGTGAATCAATTCGTGAAGTGGGACCCTAAGCAGGATAAGCATATCGAGATTAGCATGCCAAAAAAGCTTGAGAAGATAGCGGATTTCCTGGGTTTGAGCGTGCAGGAAGTTTACGAGGAACTGCTCGACAGAAAGAGGTACCTTGAACTCATGTTGAGTAAAGGGATCAAGAACTACAAGGATGTTACCAAACATATTCACGCATACTACCGCAATCCTGAACTGGCAATGACAAAAATGGAGGAAGGCGTATGACTCTTTACGCTCCATTAGCACTCAAGAGGTTTTACAGGAGAAGGTATAGAAGAAAACCGGGGAATTATTTGGGCCTATCTTCTGCAATAGAAGGTGCGAGGTTAAAAATGACCGTACCGGAGCTTCTTTCTATCGCCCTTTTTTACCCGCTGCTTTCAATAATCCCCGGCAGTCTTCTCGGTTTTCTCTTCTCAGAACTTATAAAACCAAGTGGGAATTTAGTCGTCAGGGGTTTTGCGATACCTTACTGGGAGTTCGAACTCGCCCTTATTGCGGGCTTCGCAATCCTGGCTTTTGGCTTCACGAGATATTTGATTCTTTCGTATCCCTTCTATGTCTCCAATATGAGGAGGAGTAAGATAGAATCCGCTCTTCCCCATGCCGTGAACATGATGCTGGGAATGGCGAAGGGTGGAGTACCTCTTATTTCAATATTCAAATTCGTAGCAGAGAACAGGGAAATTTTCGGCGAAATCAGCAGAGAATTCGATAAAATCGTAACACTTGTGGATGTATTTGGATATGACATGATAACTGCCATGAGATATGTCTCAGATACAACACCGTCAGAGAAGCTGAAGGTGTTTATGGAGAATTTTATCAACGTCTATGAGGGTGGAGGGGACATAGTGGAATATTTAAGGGCAAAATCGGAGCAGTTGCTTACCGAAAGGGAAACTTACTATGCTCTCTTCTTTGAAACCCTTCAGGTTTACGCCGAGATATACCTTGCCCTATTCATTGTCGCTCCGCTGTTTTTCCTCACAGTTCTTGTGGTTTTCCAGATGATAGGCTCCGGGACAATGGAAATTTTCAGGATAGTTATGTTCTCTTTCATACCCCTCGGCTCGCTACTGCTAATGTGGTTGATTAAATCTTCAATGCCGAGTGAGCCTGTGGGTTTTGCTGAGCACAAAAAAAGAAGGGGAAGCGATATTTTCTTCAATATTGCAGACAGAGAAACCGGATTTAAGATTGAAATCTGGAGGCTAAGGTTGAGAAGAATAATCGACTTTTTGAAGATGCCTTTCATCGAAGAGCCGTATCTGCTAACACTTCGTGCACTTTCCTTCTATCTCCTTGTTCCGGCTATATTTATATTCGTTTACTTTCACGGTAAAATAGACCTCGACCTGCTAATTTTCATCACGCTTTCAGTCGTAATTTTTCCGTCAATAGTATTCATCGAATACAAGAGGAGATTGCTTTCAAAAATGGAGAGAGAGCTTCCGGAATTTATGAAGCAGCTCGCATCCCTAAATGAGGCTGGGTTAAACGTCGTTGAGGCGTTGAGACATCTATCGGAAAGCGAACTTGGCATTCTCGGTAGGGAGATAAGAAAAATCAAGAGGGAAGTCGAGTGGGGTGAGCTTATTACCTCTGCTCTGGAAAAAATTGAAAGCAGAATTAGAAGTCAAATTGTGGCAAAGGCCATCACCCTGCTCGTGAAGGCAATTGAATCAACACCGAGCATAAGGGATGCCTTAAACACCGCCTCCATGTACACTGAACTGGAAATAGAGGTTAGAGACAGGATAAAGGCTCAGATGAGCATGTACACCATTATTATTTATCTTGCGTTTGCCGTTTTCCTTTACACGGCTTACATTCTGATTCAGAATATGCTCACAGTCTTTGCATCGGTTGAGGTTACTCAGTTCACAGCAAAAATCGACCTCAAAGCTGTCAAGGACACTTTCATGCAGACTTCACTGCTCGTCGCATTCTTCTCAGGTATAATGGCCGGTCAGATGGGTGAGGGAAGGATTGAGGCAGGTTTAAAGCACGTGTTCATCTTGGTGGTGGTAGTGTATGTTTTCTTCAGATTTATCATCCCGTAAAACGAGGATTTCGGCCCACTTTCTCGATGCTGCCCCAGCAGAGGATGAAGCTGTGACGGTGGAGGGCTGGCTCACGTACTATGATGAGGAGAAAAAATCTTGGATTCCATTAGAAAAAGCTCAGGTTACAATCTACGTTGACGGAAGAGAGCTTGGGAAGGTTGAGACGAACGAGTTCGGGATGTTCAGTTTCGCATTCCCTGCACCATACAAGGGAAGGCACAAGCTGGAAGTAAGGTTTAAGGGCAAAGCTGGATATGAGAGTTCCAGCAAATCACTCGATTTTCAGGTTATTGAGAAAGAACAGAAGTTGAAATTGGGAAGGTTAGCAAGAGACGTGTTTTTGCTGATTATTGCATTGATTTTCCTGATGTTCATCGCGATGTTCATCACAAGAATGTTCAGATAACTCTCATACCCTCAAAGCGCAGTGACTTTGTGATTGTGTTCTCCACCTGTCTTACTTCTTCCAAACCACCTTCAACCTTTTTCAGCAAATCGAAAACGTTTCCGTATATCATCGCCCCTTTGACAGCCTTTCCTTTGAAGTAAGCGTTATTGCACTCAAGACTGAATTCGCCGCTAACAGGATTTGCAGTATGGGAGCCCACTAAGGAGTGGATTACGAGACAGTTGTCATCCTCAGCTTTTTCTGTTTTTAGAACCACATTGCTGACCACCGGTGAGGGAAAGCTGCCTTCCTCAACTCTGAACCCATTTCCGGTAATGCCGTACTTTTTGGAGTGTTTCCAGTCTGTGTAGTAGCTCTTAACAACACCGTTATCGATTAGAACTGTTTTTCTTGCTGAAACTCCCTCATCGTCAAATCCACAGCTCATTAAACCGCCTTCAACAGTGGGATCATCGATAATTGTTATTCTCCCAAATTCATCACCGAGCTTAACAGCACTCCTTCCTTTCTCGACATTCTCCGCTGAAAGCGAGGGGTAGAGTGTGTTTGAGAGTAGCTGGTGGACAGCAATTGGCTGAAGAACCACATCATAAAACCCGCTGTCGATTTTGACCGCTGACGCAGAATCCACCGCAAGCCTTTCGGCCCTTTTCACAGTCCCCTCAATATCAAGTTCGATGCTTCTACTTTCGCAAACTTCGTAGGCACTGCCCTCCTGAAAAACGGCCTCGACCATGAAGGATGAAGACGTTGCTTTTTCGTAGCTTTCAAGACCGAAGGAGTTGGTTATTCTCACCTCTTCAACTGCGTGCTCGATTCTTGCAGCTGCTATGTTCACCTTATCTGCAGCACTCCTTAGCCTTTCGAACTCCTCCATGATATACTCGGAATTTACTTCTTCCACCCTTCTGTCGTAAATTCCTTCAACTCTTACAGGTTTCTCACAGGGGAAGTCATCAAGTTCATCCTCTGACACTTTCGCTATCTTTTCAGCCAGAGACAGAGCCTCATCTTTCGTTGATGCCGAAGCGAACCCCACTCTTCCGTTTAAAATCACCCTTGCTGAGAAACCGCGATCGAGACCGGAGCTCACATACTTGAGCTTCCCAGCTTCGACCTCTGCCGATATGAATCTTGTTTTAAACTCAAATATTTCCCACTCCATCACGCCCCACCAACCGTCGCTCTGCAAAGCACATGAGGAGATCCATCAGACACGGGAACAAGCTGACCTGCCTTACCGCAAAATCCGGGGTCAAAGTCAATTTCTCTGCCAATTTTAACATCTTTCAGAATTTCCAGAGTGTTTCCAGAGAGGGAGACATCCCTGACCATCTCAGCAAGCTCTCCATTCCTGATGAGATACCCATACTGAGCATTGAAGTGGAAGTAACCCGTTGCAGGATTGGTCTCCCCACCCCTCGACCCAATCAGGTAAACTCCCTCACTGCATTCTTCAACAAGCTCATCAAAGCTGTACTCGTGGCTGTCAATGTATGTGTTGCTCATCCTGACAATCGGCACGTCAACACCCTGACTCCGGGCATTTCCGGCGACACCGCCAAGTTTTTTCGCGGTCTCTCTGCTGTGCAAGAAGCTCTTGAGGACTCCGCTCCTGACTATCTCCTTTTTCTCTGCCCTTACACCCTCATCGTCGAAGGGGAAGAAGCCGAATTCCGGGAGAGTAGGATCGTCGATTATCGTTACGCTCTCATCAGCCACCTTCTGGTTCAGCTTTCCTTTGAGAACTGTTGCTCCCTGAAGCACGTGGTCAGCTTCGACGGCATGGCCAAAAGCCTCGTGGACAAAGACTCCCGCCAGGCTGGAATCCATTACGACGTTCATCTGGCCTGATGGTGGAGATGACGCATCGACGAGCTTCGGCAAAATTTCAACGATTTCGTAAGCTTTGTCATCAACACCATCCAGCACTTCGTAACCGCCAACTCTCATCTGCCTTTTCGAGAGAAACTGCAGGCTCTTACCCTTACCAACGCCCATTATAGAGATTCCGGTTCTCAAAACCTCATATTCGACTTCTGACCCGCACGAATCTCTGTACTGGAAATTTCTTCTGTTCTCAAAGTAAGCGACTTTCGTGCTTACGCAGACATCCCTGATTATTTTCTCAAGGTCTTTCAGCAACTCCACCTTCTCTTCGATAGAGACATCCTGAGGATCTCTTTTTACCCTCATTCTGTAGCTTCCTCTACTGACGATCTCCTCTATGTCCCCATCTCCCTGCGTGAATGCGTTTTTTTCAGCCTCCTTTAGCCCTTCGTTGTCGTTAACATTCCCCTCAAAAACCCCCCAGAACCCGTTCTTGAGAACCCTGAAACCCTTGCTGGATGATTTGCTGTATCTTGGCTTCTCCAGCTTACCATTCTCAAGCTGAAGGTTGAGGGAAAAATTTTCAACTTTCCTGATGTCCCAGAACTTCATTCATTCCATCCCTCTCTCCCTGAGAATGCCCTCTGCAGCGATCAAACCTGTCACAGCAGCCCCAACAATACCCCTGCTCACACCCGCTCCATCACCAATTGCGTAAATGTATGGTATGTTCGTCCTCATCCACTCATCTACTTTCAGCTTGAGGGAGTAGAACTTCACTTCGGGAGCATAGAGAAGAGTTGAATCGTCAGCAACACCGGGAATCACCTTATCGAGCCTCTCAAGGGCATCAAGAATATCGTCAATAGCTCTTCCAGGATAGGCAAGGCTTATGTCTCCCGGGATTGCCGTTTTTAGTGTGGGCTGAACGAGCCTGTTGTTCTTTATTCTGCTTTCCGTACTCCTTCTTCCGAGTCTCAGGTCTTTCAACCTCTGTACTATGGGATTTCCTCCTCCAAGCTTTGTCGTTATCCTTGCCAGATCCCTTCCCCATTCGTTGGGCTCGTCAAATGGTTCGGTGAACTCGTAGTGACCCAGAAGAGCGAAGTTTGTGTTGCTGGTCTTCTCCTTAGCCTTGCTGTGGCCATTTACCAAACAAAAATCGCCGTAGTCTTCCCTTATCACCCATCCCCTCGGACAGGTGCAAAAAGTCCTCATGTAGTCGTCATGCCTTTTCGTTACAACTCTCAGCTTTGGATCGTAAATTGCGGAGGTTATATCATCCATTATCGATGCCGGCACCTCAACTCTGACTCCAACGTCAATGGCCTTCGAGTTTTCAGCTACCTCAAGGTTGTATTCCTTGGCCCACTTTTCGAGCCAGTTCGCCCCACTTCTGCCAACGGCGATTATCAGATAATCGTAACCAAACTCCTCTCCTTTTTCCGTTCTTACAACCTTTCTCTTTGGATCGATATCCACAACTGTCTTGCGAGTGTATATTTTAACACCGTCCTTCTTTAGCTTGTCTTCGATGCTTTTAACAACCTTCGGAAGTTCATCACTGCCAACATGTCTCTGCCTCAGGGGGACAAACTCTATTCCAGCAGCGTTGGCTTTCTTAAGAAAATCTTCAATTTTATTGAGGTCGTCTCCGTAAAGCTCATCCGGAGCACCGTGTTTGAGGAAAATATCATCAACCTCTTTCATCTTTTCGATAAGGTAGTTGGGATCAAGAAAGTCGAAGTCACCGCCAACAGAGAAGCTTGAGGGATACTCAGGATGGACGTAATTCAGCTTTCCGTCAGATAAGCCACCAGCCCCCCCAACTCCTGAGGTAATGTTGCACGGGTTGCACTTTGTACAGTAGCTCTCGAAAAGATCGCTAGGACACTTTCTTCTTGAAATGTCTCTGCCCATCTCAAAAATAGCAGTTTTGAGCTTTCCTGCAAGCTTGTACGAGGCAAACATCCCTCCCGGTCCTGCTCCTACAATTATGACGTCAAATTTCATACATTTCTTGGTTAGGGGCAAGAGGTCTTTTAAGCTTTGTTGTTCCCTTGGAACCCATTCATAACAATTTTATATGCTAATGAACAACAAAGTATGTGTGGAGGAGAATGACACTGACTTGAAAAAAGTTGAGGAAGCTCTTAAAGTCATATCGAGGAGTGGTGTTAATTTTGTAATTCTATCCCTTGAAGACGGTCCAAAAAAGTTCTCACAGATTATGGCAGAAACGAACCTTAATCCCGGAATTGTTGACCGCAGCCTAAAAGCACTAATGGAGTTGGGGCTGGTGAGCAAAAAGGCGGGGAAGTATGAGTTGACCGACAAAGGAGAAAAGATGTTGGGAGTGATCAAAAGCATTTTTGATGTTGTTAAAGAAAATTCATAACTTCCGCTCCGCTAAGCAAATCCTCTTCAACTCCTTCAACGAGCGGATTTTTGTTAATAATCTTTCCTTTTAGCTGGTAGGTTAACTCAACCTCCTCTTCTGGTTTCACCTCTACGTTCCACATAACCGTTGAGTAACCTGTCCCGGAAATCTTAGCTCCGTCAGCCTTGACCTCTCCAGAACACATCTCATACAGCTTTATACTTCTCTTAGAACGAGTAAAATTGGAGACTCTTATAGTAACCTCCTTGACACCGTCCTTTTCATACACAACTCTTTCAACATGCAGATAACCCATTATTCTCGCAACAATTCTGTCAATTTCGAGTGGCTCCTTATCGAGAATTTCACACACCTTTTCAGCAATCAGTGGTAAAACCTTTCCAATCATTTCTTCCTTTTTCCTCTTCTTTTGCTGTCTGCTCTTTCTGTCGAGATACTCCTTCAGTCTTCTCCCAACTTCCTGAAGTGCAAGGCGGGTTTCATCAACTATCTCTGGAATTGCAGCCACACTCTCTTTTGACTCTGATGTATAAGGGATGTTGGTTGATGCGAGGTGTATAAGTATGACAGCAGGAGCAGATGGAAGTTCTCCTTTATTCTGGAGCATACCGTAAGACTTCCAGTTAACGCTTTCAACAGCCTTTGTCAGGGCACAACCTCCCTGCTGGTATAGAAGAGGTATCTTGTTAGCATATCTGAGCAGTGTGACCTTTTCAGACTTTATCTCACCACCATACGCTATCCCAGCCTCTACAAGGAAAGGGTGACCTGAGTAAACCTTGGGTTTTCTTGTTACTGCATACACAAACTCAGGCTGGTACTCTGCCATCAGGCTTTTGGCAATCATCGCCTCGCCTATAGGGGAAAGGCAGTCCGTTGGTGGTGGGAGGAAGTCAGTCTGCCGGAATGCATTTAGCAGTCTCGCAGCCTCATCCCTCCCCATCTCCTGCGGAACCTCATCTCCATTGAAACCACCTCTCTTCAAAACATCATCGGCAATTTTGTCTCCCACTCTAACAAACTCGTCCTTTAAAAACTTCCGTAAAGTCGCTGCTTTAGTCGCTTTCAGCATGTTCATCAGCGTTCCAAGCTCTATCCCATGCGGGTGAGGTTTGATGGACTTAGGAGGTGGTGGAACATCTTCAGTTACTCTCTTAAACTCGTTTATCGTCCCATCAGGTTCAACGAAAGTTATCTTTGCATGTGGATTTATGACAGAGGTCTCCCTCAGATACTCGTAAACGCTCTGCTTCCTCTCTCTAACGTAGTTACCTGCAATCTCCAGTTCAATTTTCGTGCCGCTTGGGAGATACCACTCTTCCTCTCCCTCTTCAACAATTTCAGGCTCGTTTTTCTTGGTGTTGATGTACAGAACCACCTTCTTTGCTTTCTCCTCATCAGGTGTTTTCGATATGATTATAGCCGGCTTTCCTGTTGTTAACTGAGCATAGAGAACAGCTGCAGAAATGCCGATACCCTGCTGCCCCCTGCTCTGCCTTATCTCGTGGAATCTTGAACCGTAAAGAAGCTTTCCGAAAACCCTCGGTATCTGCTCTTTTGGAATACCCGGGCCATTGTCTTCAACGACGATTTTGAAATGGTCGTCAACCTTTGAGATTCGGACGAAGATGTCTGGCAGAATTCCAGCCTCCTCACATGCGTCGAGGGCGTTATCAACAGCCTCCTTTACGACGGTTATGATTGCCTTTGCCGGGTTTGAGTATCCCAGAATATGTTTGTTTTTCTCGAAGAACTCAGCTACACTGATTTCTCTGTGCTTTCCACTCATATTTCAGCTCCAATTACCGTCTGTGTTTTGGTTACACCCTCTATACTCCGTATCTCGTCTACAAGCTTATTAAGCTCTGAAAGGCTGTCTGTCTCGATAATAACAACAAAATCGAACTCACCAAAGACATGGTAAACCTCGCGAACCCCCTTTTTGCCCTTAACGGCAAGATACACATCTTTCTCCTTGCCGGGAGCAACGTTGACCATAGTTACTCCGATTACCATGAATTAAAGTTCAAAAGAGGCTTTAATACTTTTTCCTCAAAAAGGAAAAATCAGAATCCCAAAAATAACCCAATTATTTTGACAAGCGACAGGCCAAAGTTTCCAAGAATCTTGTTGATGTAAGGGCCGAACTTGATCAATACGGATGCTATTACGTCGATGTTGGCGAAGAGCATTTGCTGTGATGCGACCATCTTGGCATTTAGCGATGGATTTCTTGAAATTTCTTCAAATAAGAGCGCTGCAATCTTCATCCCCCAGTTGAGAAGTACGTTAAATCCTTCCGATATTCTCCCCGGGTCGACGTTGGCTACGGCAATAACTCTGTCTGCGGCAGCAGAAGCTGTGGCTGAAGTTTCTGCAAACTTTGCAAGGGCTGTTGTAAATTCTGCCTCGGTTACCATTTTGATCACCTCCTTATTTTCATTGTTATCATCTACACTATCATTATAATGTTGCCATCCATGTTATTTAACTGTTACTCATTATGATAATAATTATAAAGATTTAATTACGAAAAGTAAATTTCAAGATTGGTAGTATTTTAAAGATAAATATTAAAATGTGAAACTACCCCTTAGTGATCAGGTCCTCTCCTGACTTGGCAGAAACGATGGGTGGAAGATTACCAGCCATGGCTATCAAATCGTCTTTTATGACGAGAATCCCTTCAGCAAACTTGGAGTATTTTTTGTAAAATTCGGATACCGTCCTTTCAAGCTCGTCCTTGCCAAAATCCCCAATTGTGTTCCCCAATGCAGTGGCAAGAGCATCAGCCACACTCCCGTCTCTTGAAATAACTGTGGCAGCATCTGCCTTCCCAAAGCTTACTGAGTGGCCTATTTTCCCACTTGAGGTACAGATTGCCATGTAGTCTACTGGTTGAACTTTGAAAGCCAAATTGGAGGGGTAGATTCCAATCAACAACTCCCTGTCCGTGTGGATGACAATATCTCCGCCGTTGTCAACCACAGCAAGCTTCGCTCCAGCTTCGATCATCCTCTCAACTGCATATGACGCAATCGTTCCCGCAACTGCTGCCATCGGCCCCACTCCAGCAATCTCACCCGCCCTGCACATTCTGTTTATAATTTCACCTCCTGAGCAATCGATAGGCTCGTAGCTTGTGAAGAAGTCCGGATTGTGGAGGATGTAGCTCTCAATCTCGCTCCTTGCTTCAAGAATTGCATTTACCGCTATCTTGTAGAACTCCTCGCTCTCCGTAAGGATAGTTACGATCGTCTCCTTGTACTGGAATTTGAACCTCTTCATATTCCTATGAGTTTTCTGATCTCTTCAAGCGAGTGCTGAACTGTTCTTCTGCTCTCAACCGATATTATTTTCGGTAAAAGTCTTATGGCAGTGAGATAGCTGTTCTGTAACATCGCATCCACAAACCTCTGCTCGTTCTCGACCCACTCAAGCTCTTTCAGTATTCTCTGCTCGTAATTTTCGAGTTCAGAGTTCAGCAAGCAGTCAGCAAGAATTCTTGCAGATGCGAGTGCTGGAGCGTTACCTTCACCAGCACCACTGACGCATCCGATAGCCTCACCAACCCCTACAACATTGCCACTGACAAACGGCTTGCAGCGTGAAGGGGGAAGCATTCTAACTTTTCCGACGCAGTTGCAAGCCGGCTTTGTGGAGTTGAAACCGTATTTGGCTCTCAGCTCAGCCAGCAGTCTTTCAATCTCCCCCCTCTCGATATTTCCCGCCCCAATGTGCCACCATCCGTCGCCGAGTGGAAAAGCCCATGCATAACCTGTTCTTTCCATCTGAATGTAAAGGTTCGGCTCTACGTCATGCTTCTCCTTGGTTTGAACTGTTGGAAGAACCCTATCATTCTCAATCTTCGGCAGGTACGCTCTGGCAACTCCAGTCGCATCAATTATAATTTCTGGCTCCTCAACTTTACCCATCTCTACCCAGAGGTTGGATAGGAGCTTTTTTTTGTCAAAGATTACGATGTCTCTGTTTTTAAGCCACACGCCGTTTGCCACAACAAATTCTGGTTTAAGAATAACATAATCGTCGAAATTTAAGCCAATTTCTGAGTAAAAGCTCTTGGCCTCGCTGTAAACGATTCCCCATGCACATCTGCAGTCCGGCTCCTTTCTCCTGTCGTAAATAGCCACTTCAAGTCCTTCAGATGATAAAAAGTGGTAAAGGTAAGTGCCAGCTATCCCGGCACCGTATATCTGGATCATAGTGACTGCAGGTTCTCCACAACTGCCTCAGCAAACTCCCTTGTCCCCACCTTTGTCCCACCCATGTGGCGGTGGATGTCGTAGGTTACTATTCCACTGCTTATCGTTATCTCAACTGCTCTCTTTATCATCTCACTCGCATCTTTCCATCCAATGTACTCGAACATCAGTGCACCAGTGAGGATTTCAGCAGTCGGGTTAACCTTGTTCTGTCCTGCATACTTTGGAGCAGATCCATGAACGGGCTCGAAAACACCTATACCATCACCAATGTTGCTTCCCGGAGCTATTCCGAGCCCACCTACGAGTGCCGCAGCCGCATCGCTGAGGTAATCTCCGTTGAGGTTTGGCAGAGCGATGACGTCATACTCATCAGTTCTGGTCAGAATCTGCTGGAACATGTTGTCGGCAATTCTGTCCTTAACGACAATCTTGCCCTCAGGCCGATCTCCGCCATATTTATCCCAGAGCTCGACCTCGGTTATGCAGTAATCTCCGAACTCCTGCTTTGCCACCTCATAGCCCCAGTCCCTGAACGCTCCCTCGGTGTACTTCATAATGTTCCCCTTGTGTACAAGAGTAACGCTTTCTCTGCCGTTCTCGATGGCATACCTTATGGCCATCCTCACGAGCCTTTTCGTTGCAAATTCGCTTATTGGCTTTATTCCGATTCCGGAATCCTCTCTAATGGTTACTCCGAGCTCTTCCCTGAGGAATTTTATGAGCTTCAAAGCTTCTTCACTGCCTCTCGGCCACTCGATTCCTGCATAAACGTCTTCAGTGTTCTCTCTGAAAATTACGAAGTTCACCTTTTCAGGATGCTTAATCGGGCTCGGCACACCTTTGAGGTAGTAAACTGGCCTGACATTGGCATAGAGGTCGAGAACCTGTCTGATGGTGACATTCAGGCTTCTGAACCCACCCCCAACAGGAGTTGTGAGGGGGCCTTTAAGCGCGACTCTGAACTCCCTTATTGCGTTCAGTGTATCTTCGGGAAGGTAGTTGCCGTAAAGCTTGTAAGCATCTTCTCCTGCATAAACCTGGAACCAGACCACTTCCTTACCTATTTTCTCCGCTGCCGCATCGAGAACCTTGATGGCTGCCGGAACCACGTCCTTGCCGATTCCATCTCCTTCAAAGTAGGGGATTATCGGGTTATCCGGAACGATGAGTTTTCCATTTTCGTATCTTATCTTCTCTCCATTCTCCGGAGGTTTGACCTTCTCGTACTGCATGTCGGAAGGTTGTGGACGTATATAAAATTCTTCCGCTACTAAAGCTTTTAACTCAAGTGCGAACCTTCATTCAATGCGCCTCAAAGACGTCTTCATCTCTGAGCTTAGGAAGAGAGGAGTGGAGAGAATAGGGACTAGACTGAAGAAGGTGATGTCCTCACCAGACCCAATTGCAAAGATGGCTCTTTACGTGGCAAATGGTAAGGCTGAGGTTTGCAGGAGTGATGGGGGGTTGCAGCATTCTTTCACCCTCGATGGACGTTTTGTTAACTTACCCCCGCAAGCATATGTCGGGAAATGTGAGTCTGAAATTCTGCTAAGCAAGGATGAGCTGACACAGTATCCGTTTCCGTTTGTTGTTGTGGACTGCCGATTTTATGACGAGCATACAGAAAAAGAGAGGTGGAAGATAGAGCTTCAGGTTAAGCAAACTCTCGGTGTTATCAGAGAGTACATGTGGGACGATAAACTTGTTGTAACCTGCAGGGACGTTGGATTCGGGCGTTTTTGGAGAACAACGGAGGAATTTTTGAGGGAAAATGAGATTAGAAAGGTTGTCCTTCTCGACCCGAACGGAGATGAGCTTTATGATAGAACAGGGGCGAAGTGCTTCATTATTGGCGGTATAGTGGATAAAACCGGGACAAAGAAGGGCTACACGTCAAAAATAGGGAGAGCTCTTGAGAGGGCAGGAGTAGAAGTTGACTACAGGAGGATAGAGCTCAGAGGAGACGTTGTGGGTGTTCCGGACAGAATTAACAATATCGCCGAAATTCTGCTCAGGGTTGAGCTGGACGGAGAGGATGTGGAGAAGGCAATAAGGGCTGTGCAACCACCACTTGTGGCAAAGTGGAGGCTGAGGAAGGAGCTACACGACAAAACGGTGAGGGTATGTTTGGGAGGGAAAACGGTTAGAGTTGTTGAAAAAAACGTCTTTGATGAGTTCAGAGAGTGGCTCAACATAACCAAAAAAGATTTTTACGAGGTTTGCAGGGAGCAGAAGTTCTTTGTCGTTTCTGAAAAAGTTATGGAGCAGATAAAGAGCTTGGAGTGGGATGAAAGGAAGAGATGTTTCAGGTTAAAGGTTAAACTCAGGAAAGACCGAGTTCCTCCTTAACGCTAATCAATCCCCTTATCGCCACCTCATATAGCTTCTCCAGCGGCATATCCAGCTTTTCAATCATCCTGATTCTGTCTCTGTCACATCCAGCAGCGAAGCTCTTCTCCTTGAACTTTTTCTTTACAGTCTTCGGCGTTACCTCGGTTATCTTCCCTTTCTTTACAAGAGCGCATGCAATAACCAGCCCCGAAACGCTGTCGGCTGCCTGTAACGCAATCTCAACCGGTTTCTCGTAGTCACCAAAGAGCATGTGGTTGTGCCTCTTGACAACTTCGGCTATCTCTCCATCCACCCCTTCTTTCAACAGTATTTCTGCTCCGACAATCCCGTGTTTTTCCATGTCTCCCTGTGTCTGCTCGTAATCTATGTCGTGGAGAATGCCTATAGTCCACCACTTTTCCTCATCCTCTCCAAGCTCCCTTGCAAGTTCTCTCATCACAGCAGCGGTCGCGATGCAGTGTTTTATCAGCTTCTCATCACTCACGTACTTTTTCAGCAGTTCGAGAGGTTCCATGATAAGCGTTTACGATGCCATTTATTTCCTTTTCCTATCTGGTGGATATGGATAGTAAGCGAGTCAAAACCACTTATATGTGCTGACTCAAAACATTTTAAATTTCTGGCAAAACATTCAGTATGAGGTTGGTAGTCATCACTGCTATTCAGGTCATTGTTTTGTTTTTCCTATTTCGGCATTCAAGTCTTTCAACTCTTCAAAGCCTGCTTCTCGCTGTCACTCTCTCCTCTCTAACGGCCTCTGTTTCTTAAGAGGAGAAAGGTGAAAAAGAGTGAAGTGGAAAAATGGGAACAGGAGGAAAGGCTAAAACCACTCTTCAGGAAGGTACTTGTTTTCTCACTCATTCTTTCCCTGACTTTCCCTTTCAGCTTCAACTACCTTCTTGAGTCCTCCAAACCAGCAGCTCCCAAGGAGAAGTTTGATGCAGAGGTGTTATTTGCTGTTGGAGAATTCATTTTGATGGTAGGTTTTTACATGTTTGCACCGTGGGTTTTCGCGTTGATTTTGGCCTATAGCTATGGCTACAGTTGGAGGATTTTGAGAAGTGTTGAGGGGAGAAAACATATTGGTCTTATTCATATTGTATTTTTTACTACAATATTTGTTGGTATGATGGCAGTAGTAACTTTTAGAAATCTGCACATATATCAGGTTGAAGAAAGAATTTTGGAGCTTCTGGTAGCGGAAGTTGCTTTATTTGCTGTCTCGTTCCTTTTCGTCACATTCCTCTTACGCAAAAATGGCTACGGCTGGAAAGATTTCCCAGAGTTAGTAAGTCATTCAACAACTCTTGACAGGGATGACTTTGCCAAGGACAAAAAAGCGAGACTGGCACATAACGCGGTAATAGGTATTGTCGCGTACTTGTTCTTCGCCTTCATGCTTGCAGACTCTGTGCTGAGAGGAAAGACGCTTGAGTTTTTCATTTTTATTGCAAAAATCTTTGCGGTACTTGGAATCTTTTTCCTTCCGCTCTGGCTGGCTGTAGAGCTGTATACGAGGAGAAGGCGCTAACCTTTGGCTAAGGTAGTCGTTTAAGCTTACAGCTTGGTTGGATGACGTTATTCTCGATACTTCAAACGAACCTCGGAAGTTTTCTTAAAAATTACCTCACGTTTTCAGGGACCTGTCCACTTAACACAAACACCACCTCAATCGGTTGTAGTACAGCATAA